>JAUWXF010000175.1 GCA_030616475.1 Desulfobacterales bacterium | reverse complement strand
CGCCTGCCAACGCCTGGGTCACACCGAGGTTACAATGCCCGCATACACGGCAATGGCGGGCAGGTCTTGCGTTTCTCGCTCCTGACACCTGACACCTGACACCAAAAAGTACGAACAAAAGAATTTATCTCTTGGCGCCCGCATTCTTGAAAAGTGTAAACCGAGGAATAAAGGATGCCGAAAATCAATTCCCTTTTTTAATCTGGTTAATGATCCGGGTTGAAGAAACCGCCTCTGTGATTGGAATCAGGACAACGCGCCCGCCAGACCTTTCCACAATTTCTCGTCCCAAGACAGTTTCGGTCGTATAATTACTCCCTTTGGTCAGAATATCAGGTCGAACGGCCTCAATGACATGCTCAAGTTCCTTTGTCGAAAAAAGCGTGACGTAATCTACACTATCCAGGGCGCTGATGATTCGAAGGCGCTCCTGCGCCCCAATAATTGGCCGCTCCTCGCCTTTAAGGAACTTCACGGATTCGTCATCGTCAATGGCTACAATGAGCACATCACCCATCTTCTTTGATGCAGAGAGGAGTTTGATATGTCCTATGTGGAGAAGATCAAAACATCCGTTCGTCATCACAATGGTCTTGCCTTCTGCCCGGAGGCGCTCTGCTATGGGAATCAGATCAGACAGCGTCTTTTGTTTGGCTGCCAACCCGTCTACGGCGGGTTCAAGAGCCCTGTGAAGCTCTTCCCGTGAAACCGTTGCTGTGCCCACTTTTCCAACCACTATTCCTGCTGCGACATTGGCAAGGGCTGCGGCCTGTCGAAAATCCGCCTCTGGCGGACCCGAGGCGAGCCCCAAACCGAGTACGGCTAAAACCGTGTCACCAGCCCCAGAGACATCAAAAACCTGCCGGGCCTCAACTGAGATCCGGAAAGGCTCTTTCCTATGCTCAAAAAGAACCATGCCTTCCTTCCCACAGGTCATGAGCACCTTTTGGACTGGAATATCCTGAAGCAATCTCTGGCCCGCTGCGATAAGGGACACATCATCAACAATTTCAATCCCTGCTGCCAAAGAGGCCTCCTTCTTGTTGGGCGTAATCGCCGTAGCCCCTGCGTATTTTTTGAAGTTGAGTCCTTTGGGGTCAACGACGATTGTCTTTTTATTCTGGTTGGCCACATCAATGACCTGTCGCAATAGTATTTCCGTAAGAAGCCCCTTACCATAGTCCGAGAGCAGGACGACGTTAAAGCTGTGAATACGCTCCTTGACAAATTGAACCAACCTGGCCACATGGGCCTGTGATATTTCCTGCTTTGTTTCCCGGTCTATGCGCAGCACGTGCTGGTGCCCTGCAAGGATGCGGGCCTTTTTGGTAGTAGACCTGGTTGGATCCTGAATGAGACCCGTCGTGTCAACACCCAGGTCCTTGAAAAGCTTGAGCAGAAGTCCGCCGGCGGCGGATTCACCTGCACCAATAACACTTGCCACCGACACCTTTGCGCCAAGGGCGACAAGGTTGTTCACCACGTTGCCTGCACCGCCAAGCGTGCTACTATCCCGGACAACAGAAACCACCTGGACCGGTGCCTCTGGGGATATGCGCTCCACCTCACCCCACAGGTACTCGTCAATCATCAAATCACCGATGACCAAAATCCGGCACTTGTCAAAGCTTGAGAGATCGATGTTCATCGACGTTGAGCCCGTTGAGCCCGTTAACTCGATAGTATAGGAATTTCCTTTTCTTGAGCGGCGTAGCCGCGTTCCATAAAATCGCGCAGCGATTTTATAACTTGTTGGCCTACCAAACGTAAGTTTTCAATAAGTTGGGATAAACCATATTTTGCGATTATTCACCAGTAGCTATTACCCGGACTTATTGAGAAGTTACTACCAAACCGGCTAAACCGCTATCTAGAGTCTCTTACTATGGAATCGTCATTCAGGCAAGGCTGAATTCAGCCCTGTGACTGTGAAACAAACATTGAGAACATGGATTTTATCAGGTAGAATATGATTGGCAAACTTTCCGGGAAAGTCCATAGAATTTTTTTCTGAAAGGTCATTCCCTGTTCTTTCTTTACCCTCACTTATTCGCGAGTTTGAGCCGGTTTAGAATCGGATTGCCTGTATGCTATAATGTTTTCAAAAAACTAAAATGTTACGGTCTCGGAGTCAATGGAAAGCGGATCGGTCATAGAAATGCAACGGCAAGCAGAGATCTTTCAGGCCATGGAAATGCCTGATTTTTATCCTCACCCAGTGACCACCATAAGACAATGTGAGACCCATATCTCCAAGGTCTTTTTGACGGGCACCTACGTCTATAAGATCAAGAAACCAGTCAACCTGGAATTTTTGGACTTCACCACACTGGCAAAACGGCGACATTTTTGCCACCAAGAGGTGATCCTTAACCGTCGCTTAACTCGCAACGTGTACCTTGACATGGTCCCCATCACTTTCAAAAACGGCCGGTACTACCTGGCGGGGCCGGGTAGCCCTGTTGAATATGCAGTGAAGATGCGCCAACTCCCTGAGGACTGCACCATGGTCAGTTTGTTGCAGAAAGGAAAGATTGACAACGAAGCCCTTCAGACGCTAGCCCGCATTCTTGCCAGGTTTTATGGCCAGGCTCCCACCGGCGGACACATCAACACCTTTGGGTCACGCGAAACGGTTTGGGCGAATTGCGAGGAGAACTTCAGACAAACGGAAATGTTTGTAGGAAGGATACTTGACAAGCAAAAGTTTCAAATTGTTCGGGACCACACTCGATCCTTCTTGAGCAGACGACAAGAGCTCTTTGAGCATCGTATTGAAACGGGAAAAATTCGTGATTGCCACGGGGACCTGAGAGCCGCACATGTTTATTTTACCGATGTAATTCAGATCCTTGATTGCATCGAATTCAATGAGCGCTTTAGATACGGAGATATCACGTCCGATCTGGCCTTCCTGGCCATGGATCTCGATTACCGGGGCTACCCGAAAATCGCTCACAGTCTGCTCAAGGCTTACGTTCGGTTTACAAAAGACCAGGACGTGTTTGTCCTGCTCGATTTTTACAAGTGCTACAGAGCCTTTGTGCGGGTCAAGGTCAATTGCTTCCGCCTCCAGGAAGGGGATCTTGGCGAGCAGGAAAGGGGCAGCCTTCTCAGGGAAACCCTCCAATACATGGACCTTGCCTACCGGTATGCCGTGCAGTTCACTCGCCCCACCCTCTGGGTGGTTTGCGGCATGCCGGCTTCTGGCAAGAGTACCATTGCAGGAGAGCTGGCCAAGACATTAGATGTCAAAGTATTTCGTTCAGATGTGATCCGCAAGGACTTATTTGGCCTGCAACCCTACGAGCAGAGGGACGTTCCATTTGAACAAGGCATCTATTCAAAGGAGGCCGGTTCGCTCACCTATGGAAAGCTCCTCCTAGCGGCCCGGGAAGAGATTGAAAAGGGTTATTCCGTCATTCTGGATGCAACGTACGGCAGCCGGCACCAGCGCAGTAGAGTCATTCGTCTGGCACAGGATATGGACACAAACCTGATGTTTGTGGAGTGCATATGCACCGAAGCGGCGCTTAAAGAACGGTTGATGAGCCGCGAAGCGACATCTTCGGTTTCTGATGCACGTCTTCGCCACTTCCAACAAATCAAAGCGCACTTTGAACCCCTGAATGAGGTGCGTGATGAGATGCACATCCGCGTGGACACCGAAAGGCATCTGGAGGAAAGTATGGAACATATCCTTTCCCGGGATTATGTCCTCGAATGCTTGCAAACCGCAAAGGCCATGAAAAGGTAAGAACGGTTCAGATTTTCGGTGAACCCTGAACCTTTGAACTTTGAACCTCTGAACCAGTGAAAGAAAATCAAAACTCAATCTTCAATAGTCAATAGTCAATAGACAATCGTCAATCATCAATACCCCCTGGTTCCAGGATCAAGCAAGCCAGGGCAGGCAAGGTCAGGGAAACCGATTGTGGAAAACCGTGACACGGGATTTCCTCTACCTCCACATAGCCATCATTGCCCACGTTGCTTCCGCCATAGTAAGCCGAGTCGCTGTTGATACGTTCACGGTAACCTTCCTTTCCGGGCACACCGATTCGATAGTCGTGTCTGGGCACGGGGGTGAGGTTGAGCAGACAGACCAAGTGATCTTCTTTTGCAAAACGGATGTAAGAGACCACACTGTTTTCGGAGTCGTTGCAATCGATCCACGAGAAGCCTTCCGGGAATGGGTCCAGCTCCCACAGGGCAGGATATTCAAGATACAATCTGCCAAGGTCCAGCATAAATTGCTGGAAGGCGTGACGCAAGGGGTCTGACACCACGTGCCAGTCAAGCCGCTCCTCGTGATACCACTCGTTCCATGAGGCCAGTTCCGTGCCCATGAACAGAAGCTTTTTCCCGGGGTGTGTGTACATGTAGGCCAGCAGCAGCCTTAGATTGGCAAATTTTTGCCATTCATCACCGGGCATCTTTCTGAGAAGGGAGCCTTTGCCGTAGACGACCTCATCGTGGGACAAGGGCAGGATAAAATTCTCACTGTAGGCGTACATCATCGAAAAGGTCAGATTATTGTGATGGTATTTTCGATGGATAGTGTCCTTGCTAAAGTACAACAGGGTGTCGTGCATCCATCCCATATCCCATTTGAAGCCGAAGCCAAGGCCGCCCAGGTGGCCCGGCGTAGTGACCCCTGTCCAGGCCGTTGATTCCTCGGCGATCGTAAAACACCCTGGAAACAGGCCGTAGACGGCTTTATTGAGCCTCCGAAAAAATTCTATAGCCTCCAGATTTTCATTTCCTCCGTATTGATTTGGAATCCACTCCCCGTCTCGCCTCCCGTAATCGAGATAGAGCATGGAGGCGACCGCATCGACCCTGAGGCCGTCAACATGGTACTTGTCTAACCAGAACAGGGCATTGGCCAGGAGAAAATTACACACCTCGTGTCGGCCAAAGTTAAACACAAGGGTCCCCCACTCTGCATGCTCGCCCTGACGGGGATCACGGTGCTCGTAAAGGGCACTGCCGTCGAACAGCCGCAGGCTGTAATCGTCTTTCGGGAAATGGGCAGGCACCCAGTCCACAATAACCCCAATGCCTTGCTGGTGGCACCAGTCCACGAAATATTTGAAATCGTCGGGGGTCCCGAAGCGGCTTGTGGGCGCATAGTAGCCTGTGACCTGATAACCCCAGGAGGCGTCAAGAGGATGCTCGGCCACAGGCAAAAGTTCCACATGGGTGAACCCGAACTTTTTCACGTGTTCAATCAGCCTGGGAGCCAGCTCTCGATACGTGAGCCACCGGTTTCCCTCTTCGGCCACACGCATCCAGGAGCCGAGATGGACCTCGTAGACAGCCATCGGTTCCTGGCGAAGGTTTAGCTGACTCCGCTCGGCCATCCACCGGTCATCATGCCATTCATATGCCTCCAGGTCCCACACTATGGAGGCCGTTTTCGGCCTCAGCTCCATGGCGAATGCATAAGGGTCGGTCTTTATCCTCAGATCTCCACTGGCGGTTTTGATTTCATATTTGTAAAGGGTGCCTGCTTTCAGCCCGGGCACAAAGAGCTCCCAGATCCCGGAAGCGCCCATCCGTCTCATGGGAAAAAGCCTGCCGTCCCAGCCATTGAAATCGCCGACAACACTGATTCTCTTTGCGCTTGGTGCCCAAACGGCAAATGAGACGCCAGATACACCATCCATGTCACACAGGTGGGCTCCAAGCCTCTCGTAAAGACGGTGATGGGTCCCTTCTCCTGCCAGATAGAGGTCCATATCCCCAAGAGTCGGCAGAAAACGATAAGGGGCATCGCTTTCCCAGTGGTTTTCATCTGCAAACACGAAACGAATCCTGTAATGGAAGGGGAGGCTTTGCTCAGGAATAAAGGCAGCAAAAAGTCCACCCGGATGGCACCTCTTCATAAGAAAAGGCTTCCTTCTGTTAATGAGGACCTCTGCCTTAATTGCCTCTGGGTGGAAAGCCCTTACCACGATCCCCGCTTTGCCTTTGATCGTATGCCGGTGTGCCCCCAAAATGCTGTGCGGATCAGGATGCTCGACCCTGACGAGCCTTTTTATATCTTCTGAAGAAATCCCTTTAAGTAAAGATTCTTTTGTCATTGCGAGCGGAGCGAAACAATCTCCCTTTTCTTGAGTGTACGAATTTGCGGTAGGACATATCAGGATATATAAAGACGACCTGGTAATCAAGCCAAACTTTGAAATGATCTCTCCTTCGCCCCTGGCTTTGCACAGCTTATGGGGGCCACTGAGTGGCTTCAGCCTTGAAAATATTTTAGTACTCGTCTATATTGACCTAACCCGAACAAGCTGGAACAAAAAAAATAATAGTTCTAATAATTTTTTGGCAGAAAAAACACGAACTTCACAACTAACGGACTAAGGGCTTGCGCAAGAATAACTTACCATTTTGGCATCTCAGCTTCAGGCCATCTTTGACCGATACTCATTCGCAAAATCCGCGAAATAGCCAGCTATTCCTGTGGTTTTGCTCAATCGGATCG
>JAUWXF010000094.1 GCA_030616475.1 Desulfobacterales bacterium | reverse complement strand
GGGCAGGTCTTGCGTTTCTCGCTCCTGACACCTGACACCTGACACCAAAAAGTACGAACAAAAGAATTTATCTCTTGGCGCCCGCATTCTTGAAAAGTGTAAACCGAGGAATGAAGGATGCCGAAAATTGCAATCTTTCTCATCACTCTTCAATTGTCAATTGTCAATATTCAATCCTATCCCTCATAGCTATTTGATTAATGCGATCATCTCTCTTACGGCCCGATCCAGGCCCACCAGGACTGCACGGGCTATGATGCTGTGGCCGATGCTGAATTCATCGATTTCGGAAAGTCCCTTGAAGGCCTTGATGGTCTGATAACCCAAGCCGTGGCCGGCGTTAACACCAAGTTTCAATTTGTAGGCAAGCTTTGCGCTGTCTACAATCCTTTCGAAGGCTTCAGAACGTTTTTCTGGCGTATCTGCCTCACAAAAAGTGCCTGTATGAATCTCTACACAATTGGCATCTATCCGGTGGGCAAGCTTGATCTGATCCGGGTCAGGATCAACGAATATGCTCACCGGTATTCCCCCTTTTTGAAGGGCTTGCACTGCATCCGATACCAGGTCTTTGTGATGATGGATGTCGAGGCCGCCTTCGGTGGTCAACTCCTCCCGTTTTTCTGGGACCAATGTCACCAGGTCGGGTTTGATTTCTATAGCAATGGCAATCATTTCCGAAGTTGCAGCCATTTCCAAGATTAACTTGGTCTTGATCGTTTCCCGTAGAAGTCGAACATCCCGGTCCCGGATATGTCGTCGATCTTCTCTAAGATGAACAACCACCCCATCGGCACCAGCCAACTCCACTATTGCTGCAGCCGTGACCGGGTCCGGAATATTGATTTTTCTTGCTTCCCTGAGCGTGGCTACATGATCGACGTTGATTGCTAAGCCCGGCATTATGCTATGCCTCCCAAAAGAAAGTGAGCTAAAGTGAGCTAAAGTTGAACAGATTTAGGAATTACGAATTTAGGAATTCAGGAATTGAAAATAAAGAAAACTACCTTACTCATCGTTCGCTTAATAAATTCGTACTTAGATTAATTCTTATATGGACCTAAATCTTTATCCCGTTTTGGTTTCAGGTTTCAGGTTTCAGGTTTCAGGTCTGTAATGTATCCTCTTGGGGCCACTTGTGTGCCAAATCACAGACTTCAATGTGCAACCGGCACAACTTTTTATAAACATCAAGGTCCTCCACATCCATATAATTCTTCGTTGTCACTGCGTTCTCCCCTGAAACCCGAAACCTGAAACCTGAAACCTGAGGAATATATACATCTTTTTATAGATTCTCAAAATTAACAAAAGTCTATCCCTATTAAGCGAATGATAAGACCTTAAATCCCTCAATCCCTCAATTCGAAATCTCGCAGCAATTTCAGCAATTGTTCCTCTTTCATCCTCATAGCTTTGGCCTGTTCTGACGTTTTCTCGTGGTCAAATCCAAACAGGTGCAAGATCCCGTGAATCAAGAGCTGGTCGAGCCGTGATTCAACAGATATGCCCGCATCTTGTGCTTCGCGGGCTGCTGTGTCCGGGGATATTACCACATCTCCCATGAGGTTCGGGTTAATCTGCCCGAAAGGGCCTTCTCGCATTGAAAATGCAATCACATTCGTCGGGCCGGACCGACCTAAGTATGTCTTGTTGAGCCTGGCTATTTCCAGATCGTCTACAATGAGGATGGACAACTCTCCGTCATGACATTCCAAGGCGTTTAAGATTGTCTTTGCCTTCTTCTTTATTTCCTCGTGGGCGATCGTGTAACGATCTTGCCTGTCTTCTATCAGAATTTCCATTCCTCAACCTTAGCTCATTTTTTCTCCTCGAGGTCCTCATAAGCCTTGATAATATCCCGGACCAACTGGTGTCGGACTACATCTATTTCGGAAAAGAGGACAAAGCGTATTCCCTTAATTCCCTGCAAGATCTCCTTTGCTTCCACAAGACCTGAAACCTTGCCGTTAGGCAGGTCGATCTGGGTGATATCACCGGTGATAACAGCCTTGGAACTGAATCCAAGACGTGTCAAAAACATCTTCATCTGTTCTGAGGTTGTGTTTTGGGCTTCATCCAAGATTACAAAGGAGTCGTTGAGGGTTCGGCCTCTCATAAACGCAAGTGGTGCCACTTCTATTGCACCTTGCTCGATAAGTCGAGAGGCCTTTTCATAACGCATCATATCGTGAAGGGCATCGTACAGCGGCCTTAGATAGGGATTGACCTTCTCATAAAGGTCTCCGGGAAGAAAGCCCAGGCTCTCTCCGGCCTCCACAGCCGGACGTGTTAGGATAATTCGATTGACATCACCTTTTGTCAGCGAAGAAACTGCCATGGCCATGGCCAGATAGGTCTTGCCAGTGCCAGCAGGCCCGACGGCAAAAACGATATCAAACTTTCGCATAGTGTCAATGTATTCCTTTTGTACCAGGCCCTTGGGTGTAATCGGTCTCTTCTGAGAGGTAATGTAGACAGTATCCAGGAAAATATTCTTAAGCTTGACGCGATCATTGCTGCTCAGGATACGGATGGCATAATCAATATCGTTTTCGTAAATCGGATACCCTTCTTCAATGAGACCGTAGAGCTCATTGAGGAGCTTTTCGGCAAGGTGTGTGGTTATGTCGTCCCCATGGACGGTAACCGTATTGCCTCTGGCGTGGATTTGGATAGCTAAGATATCCGCTATCTGCCGGAGATGCCGATTCTGCTCACCAAACAGGCTCCTTGCCACGAGATTATCATCAAATGTAATCTTGAGGCCCCGGTGATCCGCTGTTTCAGGTTCGCGGCGAGTTGGTCGTTTCTTCATAGTGAGAAAAATTCGTATAACACGTTTGCACATCTTTGCAAACTGCAAAAATCATATGGATGGTTCCTTGATTGGATGGAAAAATGACTTGACTTGAAAGGGGCCGTTTGTTAACGGAAGCATCGATGAACGCACTCGATATCTTTATGGGCGTTATTGTCGGATTTTGCCTTGTTCGTGGTATTTTTAGGGGAATCGTAAAGGAAATAACCTCGATTGTTGGCGTTTTTGCGGGTTTTTATGCTGCCTATACCTATTATCCGGTCGTGGGAAACTGGTTTTGTCGCTTAATTACTAATGAATCCTATCTGAACATCGTTAGCTTCTTCATTACTTTCACCATCTTGTTCCTTGCTGTCGGATTTCTTGGAGTTGTCCTTAGGTATTTGCTTAAGGCGGTTGCCCTGGGCTGGGCCGATCGCATCCTTGGCTGCACATTCGGCTTTGTAAAGGCTGTTCTTATTGTTTCCGTCTTGTTGCTTGCCCTTACGACCTTTCTTCCCCAAAAATCCCCTGTCATCAAGGACTCTCTCCTTGCACCGCATGTGAGCCCACTCTCCGAGAAGATGGCTGCCGTAGTACCAAAGAAAATGAAGGAAAAATTTGGCGATAACATCAACGCATTGAAGGAAGCTTGGAAAAAGCTGTAAACTCACTGCCAGCCAGCTTTGAAGGCCTTATTGCCCTGGTCAAGATCCTGCGAAGCGACCACGGTTGCCCGTGGGACCGTGAGCAGACACCTGAGCAAATCAAGACCTATCTGCTGGAAGAGGCTTATGAAGTTCTTGAGGCCATTGAGTCGGGCAACCCAAATGAAGTGTGTGCCGAATTGGGAGACCTCCTGTTTCACATTGTGTTTCTGGCAAGAATCTTTGGGGAAGCAGGGGATTTCAACATAAGGGATGTGGTGAAATCAATTACCGAAAAGATGATTCGTCGTCATCCGCACGTGTTCGGCCAGACGCAGGTGTCAAGCTCAGACGAGGTCAGACATAGATGGCATGAGATCAAAATGGCGGAAGCCAAAGATGAGGACACAGCCCAAAGCTCCTTTCTTGATTCAGTTCCGCAAAAACTCCCGGCCTTGATGCAGGCGTATCGCATCAGCGAACGTGCCGCCAAAGCCGGCTTTGACTGGCCGGACGTTGATAGTGTTCTCAAGAAGTTGGATGAAAAGCTATCAGAGCTCAAAGCTGCCCTGAAAACGGCGAATGCAGAAAAATTAGCCGAAGAGCTTGGGGGTCTACTTTTCACCATGGTGAATCTGAGCCGGTTTATGCGGGTTCATCCTGAAGCAGCCCTTGCGCAAGCAATTTCAAAATTTGTTAAGCGCTTTAAGATGATTGAACAGGCGTTAAAACAGCAGGGACGCACTCTGGAGTCTGCATCCCTTCAAGAGATGGATGCGATATGGGAAAAGTATAGATAGAAAAAGCCATATATTACAAAGAATTTCACGCATTCTTTTAAGTTTTATATGAAACATGCCTGGCAACTGTTACAAGCCGTCCTGGACTTCTTGGATCTTGTTGCTGATTCTTGCCACACAGAATGATCTTCAGAAAATCACTATATTCGCCCTGTTTTCTGAGATCCATTGATCAAATTTCTTGCGCAGCCAGCGCTTAAACCAAGACCTTGTCTTTGGCACCAGGATCCCAAGACCTGCTAAATCGGTGATAAATCCGGGGGTGAGCAGCACAATGCCGGCAACGAAGATCAACAGGGCATCCAACATTTCCTCTGCTGGAAGTTCCCCACGGTTCAGGCTTTCTCTGACTCTCATCATAGTTTTGATTCCCTGGAGCTTGGCCAGATATGCGCCCAGAAGGCCTGTCACAATTACGACAAGAATGGTGTTGAAAGCCCCCAGGTAATATCCGATCTTTATCAACAGATAAAGTTCAGATAAGGGAATGAGCGTAAAGGCCAGGAATAACTTGAGAAACATGTTTGGTAGATCCTCAATGGTTCGTTGAATAGTTGAGTAGTCGATTAGAGCAGTGGTTAGCCGGCCCTGATGCAACTACTTGGGTCAGTCTCCTAAACCCATAGGCAAAGTCTGGGCCGGAGATTGAAAACGACTCAACGACTCAACCACTTAACGACTTAACCGTGAAGGCCGTATGTGTTTGCTGTGAGCATAAGAGGGTGTCCTGTCTATGTCAAGTTCAAGAGGTGAGTTTCTTCATTGACGCTGTAATCCTTAATTGATATTAGAATTTATGGGCGAAGCCCCTAAATTCTAATCAAATTCTCTGTCTCAGTGAAAAACCATTTGTTCAGGCTATCCCACAAACAAATCATTGACGAATTGGCCGCATCCTGTGGCATCGAGCCGGAATACAGGGACAACTGGGGTCGCACCCACCCGACAACAGTAGAGACCAAAAAGAAGATCCTTAAGGCTACGGGGGTAGTAGTTGACACCCCAAGGCAGGCCAAGGAGGCATGGCTTGCCAGGTTAGAACAAAGGGCGTCCTATCTTGCCGAACCTGCCATCGTCGCCAGTCTTTCTGCCCTCCCAAAGGAACTTGCTTTTCAACTGCCCCTCGAAGTTAAAAGGGCAGTGCCAGAGGGACTGAAGGTCTCTTTAGCCATTACAGATGAACAGGGCGTAACGCAGAACTTCTCTTATACCCAAAAGGACATGTCTTGTTCCGGGACCGTACAGGTGGCAAGCAGGCTTTACCATCGCTGTGGCATACCTTTTCCTCAACTTGGGGCTCTCGGCCATTACAGATTTTATCTGTCGGTCTCCATGGGAGATCAGCATAAGTCACAAACCATATCTGTTGCAATATGCCCTGAGAAGGCCTACATCCCGCCTGCCCTGGAGGGCGACAGACGCACCGCCGGCATTGCCATAAGCCTCTACGGGGTGCGATCCAACAAGAATTGGGGGATTGGTGACTTTGGTGATCTGAAAGAAATCGTAGATTGGGTGGCAGAGGACCTTCACGGAGGCGTTATTGGTATAAATCCGCTTCATGCCACCTTTAACCGCACGCCTTTTAACACCAGCCCCTACCTTCCCATGAGCCGGTTTTACCGGAATTTCATCTACCTGGATGTTCCCGCCATGGAGGATTATCAGGATGCACCCGAGGCGCAAGCCCTGGTTGACGCACCCAAGACACAACGGTTGCTCTCTGAGCTTAGAGCCTCGGACACGGTCCGGTATGAACAGGTAGCTGAGTTGAAGCAAGAAGTACTAAAGGCGGTTTTTCAAAGCTTTCTCAAAAATCACTGGAACAGGACGGGCGGTAAAACCGATCGGCAGAAGGAGCTTGAAGAATATATCGAGGGGGAGGATCTCCTGTTGGACAACTTTGCGACTTTCTGCGCTTTAGATTCAGCTATACGCTCCCGCGATCCAGAGGTGTGGACCTGGTCACAATGGCCCCCGGAATACCAGCGACCTGACACTGAAGCAGCCCGGCGATTTCGACAAGAATACTCGCAAGACATCCTTTTTTATAAATACATACAGTGGCAATTGGAAAAACAGCTTGGGCAAATCCAGGACTACGCAAAAAGCCGGGGAATGTGTATCGGGCTTTACCATGACTTGGCCCTGGCCATCGACCGGTTCAGCGCTGATTTTTGGGCTTATCAGGATTTTTTCGTTTCTGAGCTCCGTGTGGGAGCGCCCCCAGATGCATTCTCACGACACGGCCAGGACTGGGGTTTCCCTCCGCCTGATATGGAAAAATTCCGAGAGATCGGCTATGACCTATTTGTGAAAGAGATACAGAAAAATTGCGCCTTCGGGGGAGCATTACGTATCGATCACGTCATGAGGTTTTTTCATCTCTATTGCATACCCGAGGGTGAGCCACCGAGGAAAGGGGCATATGTGTCACAGCCTTTTGAAGATTTGCTCAGGATTCTCGCCCTGGAGAGTGTTCGGAACCAGGTGGTCATCATCGGTGAAGACCTTGGCACAGTGCCGGCATATATACGGGATATATTGGGTGAGACCAACATATTTTCATACAGGCTCCTTTATTTTGAAATGGATGATCAACAAGGCTTTATTCTGCCGCAGGACTATCCTGAATTGGCGCTTGTGACGGTTACAACCCACGATCTGCCCACCTTGGCTGGATTTTGGACACACAGGGACATCGAGGTCCGCAAGGAAGCTGGTATGTTTGACAATGAACAGGCTGTCATGAAGGCTGCTGCCGAAAGAACGGCAGACAAGAAAAGGTTGTTAGGGTTATTACAGGAATTGGGACTCCTTCCTGGAGACTGTTCCACAGATGTCAATGCCTATCCTGAGATCACAGGAGAGCTTCACAATGCAGTGGTGGGCTTTCTTGCCCTCACACCAGCGAAGCTGTTCATTTTAAGCCAGGAAGACCTGTTCAAGGAGACAGATCAGCAAAACCTTCCGGGAACCACCGCGGAATACCCAAACTGGTCCCTCAAGATGAAATACACCCTGGAACAATTGCGCAAAAACCCAAAGGCGAGGACCTTCTGCCAGATGTTCCGAAACTGGGTCGACAGATCAGGACGAAATAACCCCTTATAAAATCGCTTCGCGATTTTATATAACGCGGCTACGCCGCTTAAAAAAAGGAAATTCCGGCATCCTTCATTCCTCGGTTTACACTTATCAAGGATGCGGGCGCCAAGAGATAAGTTCTTTTGTTCCTACTTTTTGGTGTCAGGTGTCAGGAGCGACAAACGCGAGACCTGCCTGCCATTGCCGTGTATGCGGGCATTGTAACCTCGGTGTGACCCAGGCGTTGGCAGGCGGGTCTGAAACCTGAACACTGAAACCTGAAACCTGGGGTGGTGAAAAAAAGTGTAAACTACTTCATGGCGAAAATGAAGGATGCCTTCGTTTTTGGTGTTTTTTCTCCCGGCTTTTCCAGGTTAGAAAAATGATATGAAAGAGGCCCTCCGTGTTATCGACACGCATGCCCATCTGGATGAATTGCCTGACCCGGAGGCGGCCATCAAGGAGGCACGGGACGGGGGCGTGCTGGGTATCGTGGCAGTGGGGCAGGACATTCCCTCTAACCAGAAGACCTTAGAGATGGCAGGTCGGCATCCGGGATTTATCTTTCCGGCCATCGGATATCATCCGTGGCGCCTCAACCCGGATAATGATGACGAAACCCTTGCCTACATTGACACAAACCTGAAGCACTGCGTGGCCCTGGGTGAGGTTGGCCTGGATTACAAGGCCAAGACAAAAAAGAAGGTCCAGAAGGCTATTTTTCAAGAGCTCCTTGCCATAGCCAGGAAATATGACAAGCCGGTCATCGTCCATTGCCGGTACGTCCACGAAACCGCCTACCGTATGGTAAAAGAGGCAGGATTAGAAAAGGCGATCTTTCACTGGTACAGCGGCTCTCTCGATCTAATTCCTCTGATAGCTGGTGATGGCTACTATATGTCTGCCACGCCCGCACTCCTGTACAACCCCTATCATGCTGCGGCTATCAGGGCGGTGCCTCTTTCCAGTCTACTCCTCGAAACCGATACCCCGGTTCAATATGAGAAACTCGCTGCAAGGCCGGTCCATGTCCAGGTCACCTTGGAGGAGGTAGCGCGAGTCAAGGGGATCGCCGCTGACGAAATCGCTGCGCACACCACCCGAAATGCAAAGACGTGTTTTGGGTTGGATCATGTTTGTTAAAGGCACTCGTAACCGATGACGGGGTCTCTCGCCCGCTTCTCTTGGCCTGTTAAATAGCTTCATGGAAGAGGATAGATTTATCAGGCCATCAGGCGCAGAAACCATATTAACAATTCGTGATTATTAGCCTGTTATTTAACAGGCTGAATCGCTTGAGCACACAGAGATCGCAGAGACGATTTTTGCACTTGGCCTGATTTTTTGAGAGGGAAAAATCAGGCCAAACGGTCAGCCCCTGCCGGGGCATTTATGATCCCTTTTATGTTCCAAGGGTGATGAAATCGTAAAGACTCTTTTGTGAACGACTTTGAGCATTTTGGGAGAAAAGCACTAATGGATGACTGTTTTTTTGAAATGATCGCTCTTTTTTGAATTAAGGAAGTGTTAAGGTATTATTTGAAAGCATTTTCTTGGTTGCTATACAGCAAAAAGTTGTAACAGCACGAATATTAAGGGATTATCATGATTTGACACCATCGAGTGATCTGTTGGAAGCTCAAATAATGCCTTTACGTTTTACGAGACCTTATACGGTGATTCCTCAAATAAAGCCTTTACTAATGAAGAAAAACTATGGCAGTCATTTGTGTCTATTTCTCGCGGAACTCTTGAGATTCATGAAACTCTGGAGCATCAATTTCCTTTGATTCCTGATTACAGTTTGTGACAATCAGTCTGATCATCATCAACCGCGAATTCCACTCCTCGATATGTCTGTAGTTAACTAAGAGACGTCCCATTACCAGCGCTCAAGCAATAGGCCGAGCCCAATTCGGTGCTTCTTCGGCTTCTCATGTGAAAGATTCATAGAATGAACGTCAAAAACCTGACGGAATGGTATGCCGAACTTTTTGCCGACCACATGCTATAGGAATTGTTGCTGTAATATCAACATGTTATCAATACAAATCAATATCGGCATCTTTCATGTTGATTTTGGCAGAAATCTTGCAACTTGCCGATAGAAATCTTGCAAATACAAACATACAAAATATGCCCGCAAATAAACATGATTAAAAAACATCATAATACCTATCTCAACAGTTCCCGGCATAGTTTTTGCTCTTTCTTATGTAAGACCTTTATCTTACAACTATTCCAAAAACTTAGCAGTAGGACTAACCCCATTAGTTGCCTTGAGCGAACTGGTGGGGTTTTCGTTTATAGGAGGTAATGCGAGACGAAGGAAAGGAAACGGAAAGGTATGGATAAAGATGAGAAAGGCAGAAAGGCAAAAGGTAAAGAGGAGTTGCCGAAAGCAAGGATCTCTTCGGGGATAATCGGTCTGGATGAGGTGATAGAGGGAGGCTTAAGGGATCATGCCGTCACCATCATCCTGGGAGCAAGTGGCACCGGGAAAAGCACCCTTGCTATGCAATACATCCTGGAAGGGCTGGATCGGGGTGAACAGGGGCTTTACATAACCCTGGATGTTAAGCCGGAACAGCTCATCAAGGAATCGATCCTCTGGGGCTGGGACAGGCTTCAACAACACATTGATAAAGAACTCTTCTTCTTCGAAACCACGGGAAGTGATTTCAAGGCTATTATCGAAGATCAGCTTCCCAGGCTGGTGGAGGCCCGGAAGAAGTATGAAACTCCCACCCGGATAGCCATAGATCCCTTGACCCCTATAATCTGGGCGGAGAAGGACAAAAGCGTTCAGAGGGAGTTGATCAATAAGCTTTTCGTGATGATGAAAGAGATCGGCACTGTGGTGGCAACCGTGGAGGAACATGGGCAGTCTACTGGGGAGGACGGTCTCGGTGCTTCCATCCCCATATTTTTGTCAGACAGTGCCATTCATCTCAGATACCAGCCTATCGGTGGCGCCTTCAATCGCACCCTGGAGATCGTAAAGATGCGGGGGACCCGCCATGGGGAGGAAGTCTCTTTATAGGCTTGCTAAGGCGGGCGAAATCCCTGGGAAAAGGATCTTCAACAAATGGAGATTTGAAAAGGAGAGTCTGAGCAAATGGGTGAGTGAAACACCAGAAAATGATTGGGATAGAAGATGAAAAAATACCCGGCAAAGACTGCGCTACGAAAAGAATGAAATAGGAACAAAAGGAACCAACGCAAAATGGCAGGAACAGCACAATGTATTGTCTTCGCTGATCACAAGGGTGGCACTGGGAAAACCACTTCGTGCCTGAGCATTGCCGGGTGCCTGGCGAAGAGTGGAAATAAGGTACTGGTGGTAGACTTTGATCCTCAGGCCAACGCGACATCGGGGCTGGGCATTGACATCATGTCACTGCAACACTCCATGTACGATGTCGTCCTAGGCCATTGTGATGGGTATGAAGGCGTGCCGATCACTCGGGTGATACTGGAGACGGCTGTGGAGAATCTTCACATCGCACCATCGGAACTGGATTTAGCTGTCGGAGAGGTCTTGATGCAGCAGACCAGTCACAGAACCAGTATCCTGAGCCGGGTTTTGGAAGAGGTCAGACCTTCATATGACTATATACTGATTGATTTACCACCCAGCTCAGGCCTGTTGACGATTAACGGTCTGTGTGCATCTGATCACGTGGTCGTGCCACTGGAACCAAGCATTTTCTGCTTGGAAGTGCTTAAGAATCTCAAAGCATCTCTTGATGATGTCAAGCGAATGGCCGGGCACACTATCGATCAAATCACCCCGGTATTGATTCGCCGCACGCATCCCGATCTATTCTCAAGAATGCTTGGTAAACGCCATCCATCAGAAGAGGTTGAAACAAGGCTGAGAGAAATGTTCCCCTTGGTGTTTGTCGTTCCGGATTCTGAGGAAATCTACCAGGCACAACGGCAACGTATTCCCATATCCCACTATGCGCCTGGGCACCGGGTTGGAAAAGCGTATCAAGAGATTGCTGAGAGTATAATTGTCAAGGCTAACCAGAAATCAGATCCAAAGAACTTTGAGCGAACAAGGAGGGCGTAAAATGGAAAACATGGAACAGGAACGTAAGCCAGGTCGTTCGGTCTTTTTTGAAGATCAAGGCGCTGATCAACAGTGGCAAGAAGACAGCGCTGCAGAAAGGGGACACGGTGTGATCGGCTCGAGCACGGACATCAAAGTCCAGCTGCAATTCTTGCTGGATGCGCTGAAGGCTGTCAAGAAAGGTGATTTTTCGACTCGGCTGCCGGTAGTCAAGAATGGCGTTATGGGCGAAATAGCACAAACATTCAACGAGGTCGTAGTCTTGAACGAAAACATGGCCAATGAGCTTGTCCGAGTCAGCACGACCATTAGTGAAGAAGGAAAGTTGACTGAGCAAGCTTCCATGGGAGCGGTCCCCGGTTCGTGGGCGGTTCAGGTTGATTCAGTCAACGCACTCATCAATAGCCTTGCAAGACCTACTGCCGAGGTCTCTCGAGTCATCACTGCTGTTGCCAAAGGCGATCTGTCGAAAAAGATGGCATTAGAGATTCAGGGAAGGTCTGTTAAGGGTGAGTTCTTGCGAACAGGCACAGTGGTTAATAGCATGGTTGATCAGCTCAGCACCTTTGCCTCGGAAGTCACCCGTGTAGCCAGGGAGGTGGGCACAGAAGGTTTGCTTGGAGTCCAGGCAGAGGTGCCCGGAGTGGAAGGTGCCTGGAAGGATCTGACAG
>JAUWXF010000252.1 GCA_030616475.1 Desulfobacterales bacterium | reverse complement strand
AGTACATCATAGTTGCCAGTATCACCATAGCCAGGTGTCCAGTTGAAGGTCTGTGTGGCATCATTAAAGCTGGCACCTGTGGGAAGATTACTGCCAGAATATGTAAGCGCGTCACCATCCGGGTCGGTTGCCGTGATGGTGAACTCAAGCAATTGGCCTTCGTCTACGCTTTCCGGGCCTATAGGATCAAGTACCGGCGGAACGTTTCCTGAGGGTTGATAGTATACTTCATTGCAATCGCTGCTCTCGTTGCCCGCCTCATCAAAAGCCGTTGTCAGAAAATAATAGGTGGTATTGTCATCGAGACCATGAATAGTGCAACTTGGCTCATTAGGGTTTTCCAGTTGCTCTTTTTCCTCCCCTTCCTCCACAGTGAGCCAAAGTTCCTTGTCCGGATTGTCGTAATCATAAGTTTGGTCTTGTAATCGGTAGAAAATTCTATACCCGGCAAGATCTTCTTCGCTATTAGCATCCCAGACTAATGTTACGTCAACTGCATAGACATTTTGGGGGAATAGAAAAAGAAAAAGAATTGGGGCTATAGCGACAAAGAATAGAAGACTGAAAAGAAAAACACCGCAAAATCGGGGTCGTGAAGATCTTGTCGACATTATGTCAGATGATGTCATGAACAGCACCCCCAATGCTTCTGTATCGGCGCGAAACGCAGCTTTCAGGAGGTGCTGCATCCGCCCGGCAACCCTGCTACCCTATCCTGTTAGGAGTTAGGCCAGTAGTTTTGCGTCCCACCCTTTCGAGAGGTCTGCCTTTTTCGAACGTTCCTTTATGCTTTCTAATTCAAAGAATAAGCTGTCTAGTGTACAGTTAAGCTGCAACATGCGTGCCAGGCGACCCAGCAGAAAGACTGGTGATTATCAAGTATTTTTGTGCTGGAATATCAGCTAATTACGAGGATAATGAATTCGTTTTTATCCGGCTTGATCCGAGGAGTGGGAATTCTGGGAAGGGGCACGCCCAAAAGAGAGTTTTACATTACAAAAGTGTAATAAAACCATGCTAGCAAGCCCCCTGTTTTGTCATTCAAATGGAGGCACGGACTCCCATAATCGGACGCTTGCTGAATCAATGATTGGCGAAAGAACAAAAGCATAATCACGAAAGCACCCCACGAATAGCTTCGCCCCAGTTGAATATGCTACGCATTCCACGGGGCAAGCATTCAACCCCGACACGGTCATCCTTCCCTGCAGGGCAGGCAGGGCAGGTAGTAGGTTGGGTTGAGCCCGTTGACCGATGATGTTGGGTTTAGCGCAGGCTTCACTTCGTGTCGTGCCTCCCCGCCTGCCAACGCCAACCGTCATATGTGGATACCGCACTCGTGTATCTGGCAATGGCGGGCAGGAACCCAACCTACAAGGTATGACAAGCTTGCTTGAAAGCAAAAGGGCGAAACCCAACATAATGGCCGAAGTTAGAACCAAGCCCCAATATTCCATCATTCCACTATTCCAATTGCGGAGCGAAGCGGAGCCAAGCTCCTGTAGGCAAAGCCCTTCACACCCAACATCAAAAAAGCCTAAAGAATTTAGTGCATTTAGTGCCTTGAAGATCCATAACTCCGGTAAAAGAAATGTGTAGGAAATACCCTCAAGCAGAAACATAAAATCTACAAGTGGTTAGGTTCATTCTCTTAGATTTGCCCTGGCCTTTCTGTAGGAATCTCCCTTCATATCGAAAAGTGGATCATCCATTAAAAGGCTTGTTCCCTCCAAAAAGACGGCGGGCAGGCCCCCTTGAATAATGGTTTCACTCCGCGGAAGATAACGCCATTTGGCAAGTTCCACTCGCCAAATGTCCATATCTCACTTGTGCCATATGTCATTGATTATCAGGCATATACAAATACTGAACTTCCATGCTCTTCGTCCCAATGCCATATGGCACAATGGAAAGGCGGACTACTTTCGGTCTTTCATTTGCGCGATTGCGAAGGTTGCGGTCGTCCGTGAAATATTGACATTCGGGCACTTTCCCCATCGGATGGAAGGGAACGGTTCGTTCAGAATCGTGAGTAAATCACAAAATATTTGTCGTGAGGAACAAAAGAGGGGGTAAGGTTCAGTGCTAGAGAAAATCTTGAATATAGAAGATCGTTTCAATCCGCTTCATGTACATTGCCGACTGGTAGAAAGGGGATTGAACAAGAGATTTTCTCTTTCAATATGTAGATGCTACGAAATCTTCATTTACAGGTGGTTTGCCTGGTTTATCGGAGTTGGGGTGCAAATTTGCAAGTTTATAAAGCCAGGAAGCTAGCCATCACCATGCTTCTGCCCGGCTCCGGTCTAATGGACTAGCAGGATTTGGGAAGAAGTTCAGAGGTTAGTCACTCCACGGGCACCGTAGTTGGTAGATATCCAGAGAATGTTGCTTCTCTGGTGCGGAATTTGTTTTATGACCAAAAGGAAAGAGCTATAGGTGTTAACAAAAAGATTTTGGATTTATAAGTCTCATATAAGTGGATTGCATAAATAAATGGCTACTAAAAGCTCTGTGATTTGAATGAGTCGTAGAAATTATGAGAAGTCAAATTATGGACATAAGCAGGGGTGTGGTGCCGCTATATTGCTAGCTTTGGGAGGGGGTGGCCAATTGCCTTATGGGATTGAAACTTGGACCAACTAAGGCACGGCAGGCCAGGATGATGCATTCGGTATCAAGCAGGCACTTGTGAACAAAAAAAGAAGGCACGGTCCTATGGAGGGGCTTCCTCCTTCGCTCCTTCGTCGGGGTAAGTTGGTCGTTAGTCATTCCTGTAGAACAGAAAACGAGGAGCGGTTTTACAAATACCTAGGCTGATTCGGGAATGCCAGGTGGCGAGGAGAAAGGAGGGATCGTCACGGCATCGAATTTCAAGATGTTTCCTGACCCAAAAGGCGATAACCTGTACCTAAAATTGGTAGGGGATTTCGATGGAACATCGGCTTGCGAACTCCTTAATGTGATGAAGGAAAAATGCAACAGCGCAGACAGAGTATACATCGACACCAGTAGTCTGGAGGAGATTTATCCTTTTGGCCATGATACGTTTCAAAATAACCTTTACGTCCTGAAGGCCCAACCCAGCCGTTTTGTATTCACTGGCAAAAATGCGACGGAAATAGCGCCCGAAGGGAGCAAGTTCTGCCGAATCCTATAGAGCCTTGCTAGTTCGTAGGTTACGCGCATGGGAAAGGATAAGGGAAAACCTGAGGACACATTAACTAATAACTTTCTTGAGCGGCGAAGCCGCGTTGTATAAAATCGCGAAGCGATTTTATGACTTGAAGATCATCTGGCTGACTGTGTTCGTTAGAGAGACCCACAAAAATGCGTATTAGGCACGCCGCAGAGCGGAAAGGGCGGAGGGCAAATTTGGGAATCGAGATCCGCAGATTACACAGATTACACAGATTTGAAATGATTGAAATTTGCCTGGTGTCCCCATTCTATTGTAATTATGTGTTGACCTAAGGCAGTTTCCATTGTATTACTCCAACAGTGATTATGGCTAACCACTTAAAGGGAGAATACCATGGATCTGTCAGATATTTTCT
>JAUWXF010000341.1 GCA_030616475.1 Desulfobacterales bacterium | reverse complement strand
TGCCTAAAGTGCCTAAAGTGAACTAAAGTGCCTAAAGTTAAGGAATGCGCTTTCAGCGCAACTTGTTTTTAAGACTGACCACGCCGAAGGCGTGCACATTAACTTTAGCTCACTTTAGACACTTTAGCTCACTTTTTGTTGAATACGACAAAAAATCTTCTGCCAGAAAAAATACGAACTTCACAACTAACGGACTATGTTGTCATCATCATGGCTCTAAAATGGTTTAAAAGGAAAAAGAAAGCCGATAAGGCACCGGAAGAGACGGCCCAACAAGACCCGGCGCCTGAACAGAGGTTCTTTGTCAGACTTAGAAATCGCCTGTCCAGTACACGAAAGGCCTTTACCGGCCGCCTGGACAATCTCGTACTCGGGAAAAAGGAGATTGACGAAAAGCTACTCGAAGAACTGGAGGAGATTCTCATTACCTCAGATATCGGCGTACAGACGACCGTGGCCCTCATTGAAAAAGTCAGAGAAAGAGTTGAAAGAAAAGACCTGACCGATCCCGGTGAGCTTAAACACGCACTCCAGAGTGAAATTCTCGCCTTTCTCAAAGCCCCATCAAAGCCGGTTTACATGCCCCATAACAAACCCCATGTCATCATGGTGATAGGAGTAAATGGCGTCGGTAAAACAACCTTCATCGGAAAACTGTCGGATCGCTATATAAGACAAGGACAGCAGGTACTGTTGATCGCAGCCGACACTTTCAGGGCCGCTGCTGTCGAACAGCTCGAAATTTGGGGAGACCGCGTCGGTGCTGAAGTCATTCGGCATAAGGGAGACGAAGAGAAGCCCGGCGCTAAAGCCGATCCTTCTGCTGTTGTCTATGATGGCATCCAGGCCGCAACATCGAGGGGCGCGGATGTGGTTATGATCGACACAGCAGGCCGTCTTCATACCAAGGTCAATCTCATGGAACAACTCAAGAAAATCCGCCGGACGGTTGCCCGCCAAATCGCTCATGCACCTCACGAAACCCTGTTGGTTCTGGATGCCACAACGGGCCAGAACGCGATATCACAGGCCCAACTCTTTCATGAAGCCCTTGAGGTCACGGGTATTGTCCTTACAAAACTCGACGGCACAGCAAAGGGCGGCATCGTGGTGGGTATATGCCACAATTTCAAGCTTCCTATCCAGTATATTGGGCTTGGAGAGAAGGCCGATGACCTGCAAGACTTTGATGCTGATGCTTTTGCGAAGGCCCTGTTTTAGGCGCTTAGTGCCGCAACATCGACAAAAGATTGTCTATGTGACGTAAGGTTTTGTATTCATATGCAATTAAAATTCGAATATCGAAATCCGAAATCCGAAACAATATCGAATGACAAAAATTCA
>JAUWXF010000022.1 GCA_030616475.1 Desulfobacterales bacterium | reverse complement strand
TCGACAAAAGATTGTCTATGTGACGTAAGGTTTTGTATTCATATGCAATTAAAATTCGAATATCGAAATCCGAAATCCGAAACAATATCGAATGACAAAAATTCGAAATTCAAAACAAAGAAATTGAAGGATTGACACGTTGGCATACTAATTAAATGCCTGAATTCCTGAATCTGTAATGTTTAGAACATTTGGACATTTGATATTCGGATTTGTTTCGAATTTCGATATTCGAATTTCGGATTTTTGAGTTTTAACTGCTCTGAAAGAGCCTCATACTTACTTATCCTTCCGCCGCGAAACCGGGCGCCTCTGGAAGCTTCATCCATTTATTAAAGTAGAAGGTGAAGTTTCCTGTCTTTGTAGGCTTGATCATCTTGTACACCACTTTGCCCTGGGCATCCCGCTCCTTTATCACGATCCGCTTGTCCAGGACTGCCGTCCATTTGGCCACGTAGAGAAAAGTGTACGGTTGCTCCCGGGCAATAATCTCGTGCAGGCGATGGCAGTAGGCCACCTGGCGCTCATGATCGTATTCCTGCCTGATCTTGATGATCAGATCGTCGGCTTCACGATTCTTAAACCCCACGAAATTGAGCTGATACGGATGGATCTGGCTCGAATGCCATATCTGATACAGGTCCGGTTCAATACCCATCACCCAGCCGAGGATCAGGGCGTCAAAATCAGCCTTATCCACACGCTCCTGGATGAAGACTGACCACTCCAAAAGATCGGTCCGAACGTCAATGCCGATCTGCTTCCAGGCATCCTGGGCGACGGCGAGCACTGCTTTCCGCAGGTCGTTGCCGCTATTGGTAATGAGCGTAAACTGAAACCTCTTTCCATCTTTTTCAAGCCATCCCCCCTTGTTTGGCCTCCAGCCTGCCTCTTCTAAGAGTCTTAAGGCGGCCTGAGGATTATATGGGATAGGCTTGACGACTTGATTATAGTAATCGGTCTGTTTGACAAAAGGCCCGGTGATGTGCTCGCCCTGGGCGTAGAGGACATACTCTATGATCTTGTCCACATCGATCGCCATGCTGAGGGCTCGGCGTACCCGCGTATCATTGAACGGTTCGCGCCTCATATTATAGCCGATATATGTGTAGCCAAATGAAGGCCCGGAAAAATTCTGGTACCTCGGATCGCCTCTTAAACGCTCGACCTGGTGGGGCTGTACGCTGTAACTGTCGATCGTGCCCGCGTAAAACTCCATCTCCTGGGTCAGGAGATCCGGCACGATCCGATAGATATACCGCTTATAGTTCGGCGGCCCTTCCCAATAGTCATCAAAGCGATCCAGGATAATGTACTGATCCGATTTCCACTCCCGAAAGACAAAGGGGCCGCATCCAATGGGGTGACGATTGAAGCTGCTTTGCCGCATGGAAAACTTTTCCGGGTCTTTCCCGAGACGGATGGCCTCTTTTTTCAGGGCTTCATCATTCAGGAGATGCTCGGGGAGTATCCCCATGGCCCAGGTCCCCAGGGCTGGAGAATAAAGCCGTTTATAGACAATGCGCACCGTCACAGGATCAACCGCCTCCACGCGTTTGACCGGCTCATAGTCTGCTACACGTGGGGAGAGGTTCTTTGGATTCATGATCGCCTCAAACGTGAACTTGACATCCTGGGCATGAAATACGTGCCCGTCGTGAAACTTGACACCTGGACGAAGGTGAAACACCACGATCGGATTGTGCTCTGTGGCCGGCAGGATTTCAGCAGCATACTCTGCACGCTTTTTCTGCCACCTTTCATTATCCACTGTGAGACAACCCTGCCCATTGAAGCTGCTAAAGTAATCCTGGCCAAGGATGTGTGAGAGATTCTGAAAAATATCCTGGTCCACGCAATTTAGGACCAGCTTGATCCTGGCCGGTGCCGAAACCCGGATCTTCACCTCTGCGCCTTCCTTGTCTTCCTCATTTTTCTTTTCATACCTAGTCACCAGCAAGTCTCTGGCAGGAACCACAGAAATCTCCCTGATATTGCCCAAAGAGGCCCTAAGCTCAGGCTTGATCGGAAAATGCCCGGCCCTGGCCCTCTGGAGAAGGGCCACCAGTTCTTGAGCCCCTGCCCTTCCCACACCCGGGATACTCGCATCCTCATTCACATAAAAGAATGCCTCTTCATAGATCTCCCAGGAGGTGGCCAGGCGTCCTCTGAAGCGTAGCTCTTCATCCCTGTCAATGAGCCCCTCAAATACCATGGAGTTGATATCGCTGCTGGCCGAATCTGCCGACAGGATCGGGTTCAGAATGCTGGCATCACCAATGGAAGCCGTTATGTATTCATTGAGGCGATCTGGGTTGCCTCGTGTCTGCTCTTCGTAGGTAGGCACCCAGAGATAGGACTGGATCAGGAAAAGGATGAGCACAGTAGGAGCAAGTATGAGAACCCGTCTGATTGTCATTGTTATATAAAATCGCGTAGCGATTTTATGGAATCAAGGAATGGGAGTCAAGGAAAAAGGCCTGGCCAAGAATATCTTTAACCAATCACCTACAAGAAAAGGAAGGGGTAACTTCTCAATAGGTTCGGGGGAGTCACCTGAAATCAAGCCCGCCGACAGGCAATTAAATTTGAAAACGTCTGAAACTCGCTTATAAGTGAGCCTAAAGAAAAAAGAGTATTGATGACGTTAAAACACGCGTCCTTAGACTTGAAATTCATATGTGCTAACGAAAGGATCAGAAAGCCGCCTCTTTTTTCTTAAGGCTCACTAATGCGCTCAGACAGTCAGACGTTTTCAAATTTAACCGCCTGTCGGCTCAGGTTATTGAGAAGATACAGGAAGGGCTTTCAACTGCTGCAGATCATATGGAATAGTAAGATCGTGGATACGATATCGTGGAATTCACAAATCGATCGGGTGGTCATTCAAAGAGTCTCATGATATTATCGCCCTCCACTGATATAGATTCCCGGATGTGGCTTGTGAGGTTTTTGATTGTTTCGTAATCAAGGTCGAATCCACTTTTGATGATAAAATCGATCTCTGATGAGTTCGCAAAAGCATGGGGATCGATCTGCTTCTCATCTGTATGGCATGAGTAACCTGACAATTTTGTGAAAATATTTGCAAGGTATATAATGATAGAATTTGTCACATAGTTTTCATCATACCATGGCGCATGATGATATAAAACCTGCATGATAACCTTGTCAGGGAAATTCCACTGTTTAAGGATGGTTGCTGCGATTTGATAGTGGGTTGTCCCAAGTATCTCCCTTTCGGCCTCACTGAAGGTACTATTGTTCGAGCAGAGATGTTCGATGATTTGCAGAAACTCTTCATGAAAATATTCATCAAGGACTACCTTTCCCATATCGTGGATCAGTCCAGCAAGAAAGAGGGAGTCATCATTTCGCATGTTATAATGTCTCCCCAATAACTTGGCAACCTGACTGCAAATGATCGCATGTTTCCAGAATCCTGTGCGGTCGAAGGCATCGCTTTCACTGTGGGAAAAGAAACTTTGGACAGAAAAACCGAGTACGATGGACTTCACTTCATTAATACCCAATATGATCAACGCGTGTTCAAGAGAGCTTATACTGCTTAGGAAACCGTAAAATGCCGAATTTGCGACTTTTAGTATGTTAATGGCCAATGCCTGGTCTTTTTCGATAATCCCTGCAAGCTCTTCAAAAGAGGCGTTTTCGTTTCCGACTATTGTCATGATTTTTTGGGAAATGATCGGAAGGGTCGGTATCTGTTGAATTCTTTTTACTAACTTATTCTTATTCCTCTTGATCTTATTCATTGCCCTCTTTCCTTACATTTTTGCCACGCTGTCTTAGAAAAGCGTCAAAGTCGAGGGTTATTGGTTTGGGCCGGAGAGCCTCAGGCCTCTGGTCAACTGACCGGTTCACTTCAAGCCCATTTCCCCCTCGCTCCTGAATGGCTTTTCTAATCAACTGGAGTTCTTGTGAAAGTGATGAGACACTGTCAACAAGTTTGCGCATTAACATAGGGGTATCCTGTTCCGCGTGCGCAATGCTTCCAGGTTTGGAAGGACCGGCTGTTTTGACACGGGGGTCTTCTTTTTCAGGGACCTCCTGTTGAGTAGATTGTTCCTCAGAAGCTTTTTCTATACGTTGGACTGACTCCTCCGTATCTCTCGATTCCTCTGTCACACTTTTTTGTTCTGCCTCTTGCACCGGTTGCGGCGGTCTTTTCTGCAGATACTCCGTGGGTTGTTTAGGCTCAATTCCTTTTTTTCCTTTTTTGGAAACAGTCAATAAAGGACTTTTCATAAGCTGGAGGCACTTTGTCCAAAATGATATCATGCTGGAAGTTTCCAGGTCCTCCGGCGGAATTTTCAAAAGATTTTTCGTAATATTTTTAATGCACCTGGAAGCGTTCGATTCAGGATAGAGCAGTATCAGCGCTTGTTGTGTCGCAACTGCTTCTGGCACTTTTTGATCTTGCATAATGATACCAAGTGGCATGACATCCATGGCAAGATGTTTCTGTACGGCCCCTTTGAACTTATTGTAGGCAAGCTTGGCAATTGAGACACTTTGACACTGGTTCACCACGATCTTTGCTTTACCTTTGAATCCGTTGAGAGAAAGTATCTTTAACAAGGAGTAGGAATCAGTCAGTGAGGTGGGCTCGGGGGTTATAACCAGAACAACTTCGGAGGAAGCCAGACAGAAGGCGATAACGTTTCTTGAAACACCTGCTGATGTATCAAAGAGCAAGAGGTCGTATGCGTCGAGTTCGGAGAACGACCGGATCAGTTGTTCCACTTGAACGCCCTCAAGGTTGGCCATCTTTTCCACACCTGAGCTTCCGGGGATAATGTCGATCTGGTTATAGTTTCTGATGATAATATCCTCAAGACTGTGGCGGTTTGAAATCACATCTTCAAGGTCATGGTCAGGATTCAGTCCCAATAGTATATTGATGTTAGCCAATCCGAGATCCGCATCAAATAGACATGTCCGGTAACCCAATGTTGCCAGGTGGAGGGCCAGATTGACACTAATGTTGGTCTTTCCAACCCCTCCTTTCCCGCTCGTGATGGTAATTGTTCTGGTTGTGTGACTTCTTGACAAAATTAACTCCTACGGCTTCGGGATAGCTGAAATCTGGGTATTCCCTCCCTTGTTTTCAATATTAAATGTCACACTTTTACATCTATGTTTTTCACAGATCAGATAAAAGCTGTCGGTAATGAAATCTTTGAAAAGAAGTGGGTCCACGGTACCGGAGGTGTCCCCATTTTGAGCCTTCATGGCCTCGTATTTTGCCTTCATTAGATCTATCATTGCACTTTGTGCTTCAGGATTGGACACATGAACGCTGGCCTGTGATGCGTCGTCTTGTATAGAGGGTCCGCCACCGCCCGACATGCCCTCAATGAGAAAGTCGGCCGTGTCCTGAGCCTGGCTCCTTAATCGAAACGCCTTTATCATATCGTGAGGCACCATTCTGATGATTTCTGTTAGGGTTGTCTCTTTGAGCTTTAACAGGCCATCATCAAGCATGGTCTTCATGCCGCTTTCTATCGCCAGGTTTTTGATGCCGTCCTCGTCGAGTCCTCTATTCAAGGCACGGGCAATTTCACTGTCTACGACAAAAATCTCTGAAAGGAGAGTGCGCCCTTTATATCCCGTAAAGTTGCATGCCTCACAACCCTGTCCCCTGTAAAACCTCAGATGGGCTGGGTATCTCTTAAAGAGCATACCCCACTCATCATCGCCCGGGACATATTCTTGAATACAAGAAGGACAGATTCTCCGTACCAGTCTTTGGGCAAGAGCACACATCAGGCAGGAGGCTATCTGGCCATATTCCACATTAAGATCGAGGAGACGTGAGACAGAGCTTACAGCATCATTGGTATGAAGGGTACTCAGGAGAAGATGTCCGGTTTGAGCGGCGTCAAAGCCGATATTTGCTGTTTCCTCATCACGCATCTCGCCCACGAGTATCACATCAGGGTCAAGCCTGAGAAAGGACCGTAAGAGCCTTGAAAAGGTGAGATTGATCTTGGGGAGTATCTGGGTTTGCATGATACCGGGGAAGCCATATTCGATGGGATCTTCCGCGGTTATGATTTTTATACCCGGATTATATATGTATTGCAGAGCAGCATACAGCGTTGAAGACTTCCCGCTTCCTGTAGGCCCACACACCAAGACCATCCCAGCAGAGCTTTTAAGGAGTGTCTTAAACGGTACCAGAACATGAGGGGAATGGTTCAAATTTTCAAGGCCAACGTTGGCCTTGCGGGGGTCGAGGATTCGAATCGTTACATTTTCTCCTACAATAGCACGGCATATGGCGACCCTGAAATCAAGGTCGACTTTCTCCTCTTTTTCTTTATCGTAATAGTTTATTCGGAAAACGCCGTCTTGCGGTAGTCGTTTTTCAGCAATATCAAGGTTTGACATGATCTTGATGCGGGAAACAACACCAGCGACCTTTTCTCGGAGTTTCTGTTTCAACCATCCTATGTTCGCCTCGCGCAGAACACCGTCTAATCGATAACGAAGTTTTACTCCCTTCCTATCCTGCTCAATATGAATATCGCTTGCGCCATTTATGATGCCGTATTTGATGATAAAGTTCACCACCTCTTCAGCTTCGATATCCAGAGCCCCGTAATCAGATCCCTCTCCATCCCTTCCTCGAATCTCTTCTTCAAGGTTAAGCTCCATGAAATCGACTTCAGCTTCATGTGTGTCTATTTCCTCTTCATACGATGACGTCGACGTCGTACCACTGAGGTACTTGCTGTAAAGGAACGAAAAAAGTTCCTCAAATTTTTCTTCTGTGGTGAGTATGCACGATATATTAAAATGACTGTACATAGCCTTTAACTCGTATACGGCTTGCATATATTCCGGTTTAAACATGGCCAGGGTCAGATTGTTACCTTCTAATGAGATTGGCAGAATGAGGTGCTTTTCAGCATATTTTTGGCTGATAATACGGGCACAGGCATCTTTTCCCCGTTCACTGTACGCGAATCCTTCCAGGCTCTTAAAAGGGATATTGTGCTGTCTAGCCAGAGCCGATAAGAGCTGTTGCTGAGTGACGAACTTTTTTCGTATCAGTATGTCCCCCAGAGAGTCTGTGCTGTAGTTCTGTTCCTGACGGGCGACATTGAGTTGTTCCTTGTTTATGTAGCCCAGCGTTAAAAGAATCTCACCGATCTCCATCTGTTTATTATACTTGTTTAGAACATAGTTTAGGTCAAGGGGGGTGACGAGGTTTAAATCGCAAAGAATTTCACCTAATGCACGATAGGATTTTTGAATTCTCAGAGCGCCCTCAAAATCCTTTTCACTGATCAATCTTAGTCTTACCGCCAGCTCTCCAAACATTGGAGCGTTGATCTGTTCCTTTAAGAGTATCCCTAAGTCGTCAGGGTGAACTAACCCCTCCTCTATAAGCACCTCGCCGATAAGCTGATGCGGTTGTTTCTTTTTTAAACAGGATTCCAATTGGCTCTTACTAATCAGCCCTTTCTCCACGGCTGATGTACCTATATTTTTTCTTAGATCAGGATGGTTGAGGACGTCTTCCAGGTAAGATTCTGATAACGCCCCCATTTTGACAAGAATCTGGCCCAAGGGGAGTGTTCGTATTTCTGCTTCCTGCTTTTGAATGGAAAGTGCTTTCTCGACATCCTCCTCTTTCAGGAGTCCTTCTTTGATTAACAGTTCACCGATTCTTAACGGAGGTCCATCCTCTGCGGCTTTCTTTGAATCAGGAGGTTCCGTGTTTTTTTGGTTCTTATCCATAGTAAAACGATCCAGATCCTTTAGGAAGAGCGAAGATTATGTAGTATCCCTATGTGGGGTAAAGCAATATTCATACCAGATTCGAAGGGCAACCATCGAAGCTTTACTCTTACAAGCACGTGCTTTAGAAGGCGTGGGGAAAGGTTGAACTTGATTGTATTTGTATAGGAATTTCCTTTTTTTGAGCGGCGAAGCCGCGTTACATAAAATCGCGAAGCGATTTTATAACTTGACATACGGAGCGTTGCAGAGAAGGTCCTTGTTATTTTTTGTCCCAAGGCGTCAAAATAATGTCACTATTGCGCTGAAACCTCATGTGGATGCTGCACGCATACAGCGCGCCGGTGACGCGGATGTGTGCTGAGGGTTACCACGGGGAACCCACATAGTCCCTTTTTCTCCACCCCCATTTCATAGGCCTTTGAACCGGCCTTGACCATTTCCGTTCGTCAGCCAACCGGTTTTATTCCTTTCGATGCACCGAGTGGACAATATGCTCAGGTATCCACAGAGTCGGGTTGCCAAGGGTCAGTAACCTGACACAATGCCCGGATTCTCTTGTGCGAACACTTAACGAAGATGTCCTAACAGCTTGAAATTACGCCAACTTGGCGGTCTGCGAGATAAGGGCATGATTCGTGCTATGGAGAAGCTACGGTGTAGTGTTGTCGTATTCAAACAACTATACTTTGACCATCTCGGCGTAGGTCGGAATGTTTCTTCACTGATCCCAACGGTCATTGTTTGTATGTCAACTGTGTTGGTGTGAGACCATCGGGTTGTTGGCCGAAGAGGCCGGAGGCGAGGGTTGGATGGAGGTACGATAATCAGGTTTAGTGACCACCTAAAGGGGGAAGTCAAAATGGGAAAAGGATACAAGAGAAGAAAGTATTTTATTCATCCTTCCATTCAAGGCACCTACATAGCTCTCACCATATTGCCTGCACTAATTATGAGCATTTTTTGTACCTATTTCTTGATTAGTAGCGGAGAGTTGGTTCTTGAAGCAGCGAAAGAAAAACCGCTTGTGCCATTTTACTCTATCAGGCACACCATTGTCACTTTAGAGAAAGAGGGTTGCACCAAGGGCAGAGCAGCAAAGGTGACAAGATTGAAGAACGAACTAGATTCCATGAGAAATATTCTAGAAACAACGTATCTGGAGACCCTTGGAAAATGGAATGAAAACAAAAGGGTCATATATGTGGTTCTGTTTTTCGTTCTCTTGCTTGTAGGACTACTTTCGCTTTTATACTCCCACAGAATTGCCGGCCCTCTTTTTAGGATAATAAGCTGCATGGATATGCTTGTTGAAGGCAAAGATATTCCTCCAATTCGACTTCGCGATAACGATCAATTTAAGGATTTAGCAGAATCGTTAGATAAACTAAGAATCCACCTAAAAGATGCAGGTCTGTTGGAATCCAAACACTAGTCGTAACTCAAGCGGCTCCACGGAATTTTTAAATGCGGGAGATCGGCGATTGTCGCCCGTTCGTAGAGGGCTCAAGGCCGGGTTGGAGACAGTGCTTCTCCCATACTGAGATTCAGCGTTGAAGGATCATGAGAAGGATCTATGAAGGGTTGCATAGCAATATCCGCCCATGCACTGGTGTCCTGCAGACAGCGTACTGTACGATCAATCGAAGGGTGTTTTACTGTGGCTTTACTCTTGTCGAACTGCTTGTCTCGATCGGCATTGTGGCGACACTGACTGCTATCGCAATCCCTGTGGTCTCAAATCACATCGAAAAAGCGCGAATAACCCGTGCTATTGCAGAAATCCGTGTCCTGGAAAAGGATATCACAGCATATGACATGGACAACGGAACCCTGCCAGACACCCTGGACGAAGTGGGACGAGGAACCCTTCAAGATCCCTGGGGGAATTCATACGAATACTTGAAAATCGCGGGCGCCAGTGTGCCTGCAGGTGGCGATGGCGGAGGCGGCGATGGCGGAGGCGGTGGGGTAATGGACCAGGTAAGGCGGGACCGCTTCTTGGTTCCGGTGAACTCGGACTATGATCTGTACAGCAAGGGCAAAGACGGAGAAAGCCAGACGCCCTTCAATTCTCCAAAGGGCCGGGACGACATTGTCCGCGCTAATGACGGGGGATACGTCGGGTTGGCTTCAGAGTTCTAGGACAGTTCACTATCATGAAATTTGACGCAACATTTCTTTGCAGCAAGGTAGCACGTCGAATCTTCGGGCTGTTCGTTTTATGTGCCTTTCTCCCAGTCGTAATCTTGGCCATCCTGTCTTTCGGACATGTGACGAAACAGCTCAACGAACAAAACCACCGCCGAATTCAGGGGGAAGCCAAGAGTATCGGCATGGCTATTTTTGAGCGGCTTCTGTTTCTTGATAGAGAGATAAGGGCTGTCGCATACGACTTCAATGGGAGCATGGGCACTGCCACCCACGCACTGACGGAAAGATTCGGTGAACGCCTGCGGCAGCGTTTCAAGGGTCTGGTTTTGGTCACCGAAGCTGGCAATTACATGCCTGTTCTTGGTCGTATTGACAATCCTCCGCCCGAACCAACCCCGGCACAAACACAATACCTCAGCGTTGGCAAGACGGTTGTATCGAGTCGACATCATCCCAATATGCCATCGCAGATATTCATGATGCATTCGGTGGATCCACAATACCCGAAGCGGGGAATCCTGTTGGGAGAAATAGATATGGCCCACCTTTGGGGTATCGGCCACATGAACACATTGCCGCCAATGACTGAACTCTGCGTTCCGGATGAATTGAACAATGTGCTATTGAGCTCACTTTCGCTTCCGGAAACCTTCGCGAAACACGTGGCCACCAAAACCGACGGTTCCAAGCCTCGTCGATTTATGTGGACACACGGAAACAAGGAATATCTGGCAAGTTATTGGACCATCTTCCTCAAAGCCCGGTTCTTTGTCCCAAAGTGGACCGTAGTGCTGAGCCAAGCGAAGGGTGATGCTGCCGCACCTTTGGCCGACTTCAAAAAGATATTTCCTCTCGTCGTCCTTGTGTCGCTAGGGATGGTACTGCTCCTCAGCAGCATACAAATTCGAAGAAGTCTTGTTCCCCTTGAAAAGCTGAAAGAGGGTACTGATCGCATAGCCGCGAGAGACTTCGACAGCCAGATCGTAGTCACGAGTGGAGACGAGTTTGAAGAACTTGCAGTATCCTTCAATGCAATGTCCAATCGTCTTGGCAAACAGTTCAATACCTTGACCACGATAGCCGAAATAGACAACGCGATACTCGCAGCCTTAGACACGGAGAGGATCATTGAGACCGTCCTCATGCGCATGCGAGATGTTCTTCCCTGTGATGTTGTCAGTGTCACGCTCATTGAGTCCAATGAAACCAATATTGCGCGCACCTATACCCGCAGCGACCAGCAGGCGAATAAAAGCCGGGTAAAGACCGTCGAGATAGACCCGGAGGATATTGAAAGACTCCGCAGGAATCCGGAACGGCTGCTTATCGAGGGGGACAAGGACCTCCCGCAGTACCTTGAACCCTTGGCCAACGCGGGCATCGAATCATTCATGCTTTTGCCCATATTTCTCAAAGAGAGGTTGGCGGGAATCATCGCCGTTGGGTATCTTGATTCAGCTTCCATGAATGAGGAAGATCAAGCCCAGCCCAGACAATTAGCTAGTCAGGTTGCTGTAGCGTTGTCAAATGCTCACCTGATCGAGGAGTTGGATAAATTGAACTGGGGCACGTTGACTGCCCTCGCACGGACGGTTGATGCTAAATCGCCTTGGACGGCCGGTCACTCTGAACGCGTAACGGGCTTGGCTCTGGAAATCGGACAAACCATGGGACTCAGCCAGGAAGAACTGCAGTTCGTACACAGGGCGGGGCTCCTTCACGACATCGGCAAGATTGGGATCGAAGCGAGTATCCTAGACAAACCCGGCAAGTTGACTGATGAAGAGTACCGGGTTATCAAGGAACATCCCGGCATTGGGGCGCGTATTCTCGAACCCATCGGTGCATACGCAAGAGTGACACCCATGGTACTTCAGCATCATGAGTGGTTCAATGGCAAAGGGTACCCCGGCGGTCTTGCCGGAGAGACCATTTGCCTTGGAGCCCGAATCCTTGCCGTTGCCGATGTGTTCGACGCCCTGATTTCCGATCGGCCCTACCGGGCGGGATGGGAGCGCGAGCGTGCCGCAAGCTTTATCAAGGACGGCGCCGGCCGTCAGTTCGATCCCAATGTAGTGCACGCGTTCTCGGAACTCATGGTACAGGCGGAACGAGAGCTACGAAGATGAAACTGAGATGGATCATAATAGGAATCGCTGCTCTTGTCGCCTTTTTAGTGTTTTTGCCTGGGAGGCCTACACCTTTGCCGGACGAGTTGGTTGGGGTGTGGACGACATCACACCCCGGGTACGCGGATCGGTATCTCGACCTCACCAAAGTCACGATCATTTTTGGAACCGGCAGAGAAAGTATTGATACCAACTTCATCTCAAACGTGGAAACAACACTGCAAGACAAGACCATCCTATACACGATCTACTTCCATCGTGTTGGAGGGCCGGAAGATAAGGTTTCCTTCTACTACGACCCGGGAAACGGGGGTATAATCAGATTCAAAAATCAGAAACACATTGAGTGGAAGAAAGGGAAGAGCTTGAGAGGGGTATGATCTTTGCGAGTTTTACAAAATCACAATCAAAACCACCATTTATTTGTCAGGAATGGTTTTCAGGAGATAAAATGGAGACTTACGTCGCCAGGCAACCCATATTCAATAAGGCTAAAAAGATATTTGGATATGAGCTTCTTTAATTGAAGCTTGCGGTATGTTACGAAAAGGGTGATTGGGAAGGAGTTGCCGAAATGGCGGGCATTCTTGGGTTTGTGCAAGAGGATCTCCCTCTCTATTATATGGAGTCTGTATACTGGGCAGACTCTTTTATGGTCATTTGAAAAGGAATACGTAGTCAAGGGCTCTCAAGTTCTTGCCATTACAGATAAAATCAGGACTACGGCATAGAGACCGATTCACTAGCTTTTCGAGCAACTCTTAAGTATCATGGAGATTAGTCCGGGATCAAATGTAGATATTGTTCTTGATTTCGATTGGTCGGAAGAAACAATTGATGTCAGGAGAGCAACTGTCTATGACCTTGAAGACGAAAAGATAATCCTGTCTCAAACTTCCCCGCCCATTGCAACGTATAATATTGGAAAGAGAGTCAATGTAACTTACCTCGTCAGGGAAAAAGATGGCCTGGCTCGATATTGCATCACCGGACGGCTGGCGGAGATTGTCAGGGACTACAAGCTCTCCGGATCTGAAACTGAGCAGGCTCTTGTGATAATACAAGAAAGCGGCCATGAGCGTTTCAACGTGAGGCTCTTTTATAGATTGGAGCCGCCGACTGACAGTGGCTTAGCCCTTTTTTTGCGCAAAGAAGAAGTGAACATTCTTGATATTTCAATTGGCGGGGCCAAGTTCACTCACAGGAAAAATCATCCGGTAAAGCACAAAGAAATACTCAAGTTAATCTTGCAAGTAGACGAAGAAAATTTTGATATAGAGGCACAAGTCGTAAGGATCTTGCCGGTGGGTGGTCGAATGGCAAGAAAGCTGGAAAGTGTAGCTGTTCAATTCCTGAATCTGGACAGGGAGATGATAGACCTGTTATCCAGGAAAATCAGAGATATTGAAAGGGAGATGCGCTACAGAGAGCTATATGCCGAAGGTTGAGGCAGGCCACCGCAGATACGCAGGATTGCATGTTCCAGCACCATCTTGGCATCCTGGCCGGATCTCTTCAGTCGAATGTCAGCATCAAGGAGGACCTCCAGCGCCACGATGAGCTCTTCAAGGGTATAGTTGTCTGATTGCTTGAGCGTCATGTAAATAGCAAACGGGTGTGCATTGCTGGTCAAAAAGTCTGGTTCGCGCTTTTCAAGCTCCGGCAAGATCATTTTCTGGAAAGCCCCGTAGCTTAGATCCTGCCTCCAGCCGCTGCCATGCCTGCCATGAATAAGATCTTTGGCCAGGATCAGCTTTCGTATCTGATTGGTTGCGGCTGAAAGCACCTGAAGCGGATAGAAGTTATTCTTCAAAAGGCTGTCCAGAAAAAATAAAGCCCTGCGTATGTTCCTTTCAGCGATAGCATTGGTCATTTCATAGATAGGGTCCTGCCTGGTTCTTTTTGAGATTGTTTCAATGTCAGAAGGCAAAATCTCCTTCCGGTCCCCCACAAAGGCGATCAACTTTTCCATCTCATTGCTGAAGCTGCGCATGTCGGGGCCGATCTTCTCATACAGTGCCTCAAACCCGCCAGGCGCCATGGTTTTTCCGGCCTTTCTTAAGGTCTCTTTGATGTGACCTTTCAAGGCATCTTGCTGTCGGCGCTTGTCTGCTGCCCTTTCACCTTTGGGAACGGAGCAGTCAATCACCACCCCTGTTTTATTGATCGTTTTGTACAGCTTCCGGCGCTTGTCAACAAGGTCGGTTGTAAGGACCAAATGGTTTGTCTTCGGATATCCTGCAAGGATGGCATCGTTCAACACCTCAGCATCATCCTGATGGACCGGCACTGTCATTTTCTCCTGCACGCAATAGGCGATGACCTGATCCAGCCATGCCTCGGCAGCATGTTTGTTTATGCTCTCCATCAGCTTCTTGTCCGAAACTCGGTTCCAGTTTCCGTCCTTTACATCATCAAGCGACATGCCGGCCACACTTAGCATGTGGAGGAGATAGCGAGCGGATTCTTTGAGGTCCTGTCTTTCAAAGGCCTCTTTTGATTTATTGAGGAGATCATCAACAGCCACAGCCGAATAGAATATTCTTGTACCATGAACCGCAATTACCTTGGCGGATGGAATCAGCGGAAATGTATTTAGACGTTCAATGATCTCGTAGATGTTTTCGCTTGCACCATCTATTGGTTCGTAGTTCAGGCCTTTATGATGTGGCGGAACAAGCGCATCCAAGAGGGACTTGAAGGCTGATTTATAAAGGAATTCATCCCCGTACAGAAGATAAACCGGGGCAACCCTCCCTTTTCCGATCTCAGCTAAGAGTTTGGATAGATCTTTATAACTAGTCATTGGTCATTGGTCATCACTTCCGCCGCCTCAAGATGATCATCATGGCTATGGCGATCACTGCCATGATCAGTCCAATAAGTTGAGAAGTAGAAAGCATGCCCTCAATAAACATGCCCCGCTCATCCCCGCGAAAGCGTTCTAAGATGAAGCGCGTGACACCATAGAGGAGAACATAGGCCAAAAATATCTGGCCCTCAAACCCTTTGACGCGCCTGAGCCCCACAAGTACAAAAAAGATTAAAAGGCTATTGAGGGACGAATAGAGCTGGGTAGGATGAAGGGGCACCCCCTTGGGCGCCAAAGACTCTGCATGTGTAAAGACGACAGCCCACGGCAGATCGCAAGTTCTGCCATAGCAACATCCGGCAAAAAAACAACCAATCCGGCCCACAAAGAGTCCAAATGCTATGGAAGGGGCCATAATATCCACGGTTTTTAAGAGGGGAAGCCCTTTTCTCCTTATGTACCAGAGCGCTGTTATTACGGCGCCAATGAATCCGCCATAAAACACCAGCCCGCCGTGCCATATACGGACAATCTCGAAAGGATCATGCTTGAAGGAAGACCAGTTGACCAGGACATATAATAACCGGGAGCCGACTATAGCCGCTACAAGCGCATAGAAACACAGGTCCAGGATCTTATCAGCATTTTCGCCCTCTCTTCGCGCCTGCCGAAGGCCCAGCGCGATGGCCGACAGGAAGGCCATGGCTACGAAAACGCCGTAAGTGTGGAGGGTAAAGGGACCAATGCGGAATAAGACAGGATACATGATTATGTTTTCTTGAACAGGAAGCAAAAACAGAATATCCCTGCTCCCACGGAGATGGCACTGTCAGCCACATTGAAAGCGGGCCAGTGTAAGGTCCCAATATGAAAATCGAGGAAATCCACGACCTCTCCGAAACGGAGGCGGTCGATGAGATTGCCCAGGGCCCCTCCGAATATCATGGCAAGACCGGCATTCAGCCATGGTTTACCGGGAGGAATTCTCGCATAAAGGTAAAAAATGATCCCCAGGGCCACGCAGGAGATCGCAAGAAACAATCCGGTTCGTAACCGGGATGCCTCCCCTGCGAGCAATCCGAAAGCACCACCCGTATTTCGAATATGGGTCAGGTTAAAGAATCCCGGAATGACCTCCAGGTTTTCATGAAGCGAAAACCTTTGCGCAACAAGCCCCTTGGTTACCTGATCAACCAGAAGAATGCCCACACAAATTAGCAGGAAGATCATGTATCTTTTTTTCAAGCTATCACTTTTCCTTAAAGCTTGACTTATCAAATTCGAATATCGAATATCGAAATTCGAAACAAATCCGAATTTCAAATATCAAATGTCCAAAACGTTATTCACAATACCTCAATTCTCAATTTCATTGTTTTGTATTTTTGTCATTTGTATTTGTTTCGGATTTCGGATTTCGTGCTTCGGTCTCCGGCTCGGAGGGAATTCGAATTTCAGATCATCTGCTCAGTGCCTACATCACCCTCTCACCGGCCTTAAGGACCTTCAGGCATCGGGCACAAATGGTCTTGTGAAGCCCGTCAGCACCGACCGACCGATCATGTATCCAGCAGCGCTCACATTTTTCGCCGGGCGCAGGATCGATGCGAACGGCAAGGCCCGGAATCCCGGTGCTCCGGTACGCATCAGACCTGCCAGCAACGCTCTCGCCTGCCCGCCCTCGCTCTCGCTCAGGCGAGGCGGGCGGGCTTGCGAGGCGGGCGGGAAGCTCTTCCCCGGCCAAGATGTTTACCCTGGAAACGATGAAGACTGTACGCAGTTCGTCGGCATTCGGCTTCACCACTGCGCCGAATTCCTCCGGTAGGGATAGAGTCACTGCTGCATCCAGAGCATGGCCAACAATTTTCTGGCCTCTGGCCTCTTCAAGGGCCTTGCTCACCTCCCCCCTGAGCAGAAGGATAGATTCCCACCTTCCGGCCAATTCATCATCCAAAAAGGTCTCGTTTACTTCCGGCAATTGAGTCAGATGCACACTGGCCGACCTAACATCGGTGCCCGGCATGTGAGCCCATACCTCCTCAGCCGTAAAAGATAGGATGGGGGCCATAAGGCGGACCATGGTATCCAGTATCGTGTTAAGGGCAGTCTGAGCTGAGCGCCTGACAGTTGACGTTGCAGGCGAGGTATAGAGCCTGTCCTTGAGAACGTCCAGGTAAAAGGCGCCCAGATCCAGGGTACAATAGTTGTACAGGTCGTGATAAACCGCGTGAAACTCAAAGGAATCATAGGCGGCTCTGGCTTGCCTGACCAACCCCTGAAGGCGGTGAAGGGCAAAGCGATCAATTTCCAGCATGTTTCTGTACGGTATGGCATCTGCTTCAGGATCAAAATCGCCCAGATTTCCAAGTATGAAGCGGCTTGTATTCCGAATTCGGCGGTAGGCATCCGTAAGCTGTTTGAGGATTTTTTCCGAAATTCGCACATCGTCCTGGTAATCCGAAGCTGCAACCCACAATCGCAGGATCTCACCACCATATCGGTTGATGATTTCACTCGGCGCAATCACATTCCCCTTGGATTTGGACATCTTTTCTCCCTTGCCATCCACTACGAAACCATGGGTCAGCACGCTTTCGTAAGGTGCCCTGCCACGGGTGCCCGCTGCGGTGAGAAGAGCGCTGTGGAACCATCCCCGGTGCTGATCGCTCCCTTCCAAGTACATGTCAGCAGGCCAGGTGAGGTAATCCCTGCTTTCGAGCACGGCCGTGTGGCTCACGCCAGAATCGAACCATACATCCAAGATATCCTCTTCCTTCTCAAATGTGTTGCCCTTACACTCAGGACAAGTGGTTCCTTCCGGCAGGAGGACAGAATTGTCGGCTTCAAACCAGATATCAGCACCGTGGAGTTCAAAGAGGCCGGAGACATGATCGATGATTTCCCGAGTGATGAGATATTTGCCGCATTCTTTACAGTAAAAGGCCACTATGGGCACGCCCCATGACCGCTGCCGCGAGATGCACCAGTCCGGACGGTTTTCAATCATCCCGTAAATGCGGTCACGGCCCCAAGCCGGGATCCAGGTGACCTGGTCAATACACCTCAGGGCCTTTTGTCTCAGCCCCGCCTTTTCCATGGAGATAAACCACTGCTCGGTGGCCCGAAAGATCACCGGCTCCTTGCACCGCCAGCAGTGCGGATAGGTATGCTCTATGCTCTCTTTGCTGATGAGTGTGCCAAGTTCTGCAAGTTTGGCCATAACAGCGCTGTTGGCATCAAAGACAAACATCCCTGCAAAGAATTCCACATCGTATACAAAGCGGCCATCATCGTCTACAGGGGAATAGATGTCCAGGTTGTAATCGAGGCCCACTTCATAATCTTCCCGTCCGTGACCTGGGGCAGTATGCACACAGCCGGTCCCCGCATCCAGGGTCACGTGCCGCGCCAGGATAACTGGAGACTGGCGTTTGTAAAGGGGATGATAGCAAAGCTTGTGTTCAAGCCTCATCGGATCGACTTGTGCCAATATCTCATATTCCTTAATCCCTAAAGCCTCCATGGTGTTTTCCAGAAGACCTCGAGCCATAATGAAAACCTCATCGCGCCCAATCTCCACTGCCACATATTCAAAGGCAGGATGCAAGGCAACAGCCAGGTTAGCTGGAATCGTCCACGGGGTTGTGGTCCAGATGATCAAGTAAAGTTTCTTCCCCTTCAGGGAAGGAAAATCGCCGCTTATGTCCGAAACCAAAGGAAACTTCACATAGATGGACGGAGAGGTGCGCATCTCGTATTCTACTTCTGCTTCTGCCAGAGCGGTTTTGCAGGTGCTGCACCAGTAGATAGGCTTTTTACTCTTAAAGAGGCTTCCATCAAGGGCAAATTTCCCGAACTCTCTTACAATGGTGGCTACGTAACTATGTTTCATGGTGAGGTAAGGATTATCCCACTCGCCCAACACGCCGAGTCTTTTGAACTCTTCCTTTTGCACCTCAACATATTTTTCAGCATATGCCCTGCATTGCTTTCGTATCTCGACCCGGGTCATCCCCTTTTTCTTGTCACCAAGCTCCTGATCAACCTGGTGTTCTATGGGAAGACCGTGACAATCCCAACCCGGCACGTACGGCGCGTCAGATCCGTTCATCTGACGTGATCGGATGACCATATCTTTCAAGATCTTATTAAGCGCCGTACCAATATGGATGTTTCCGTTGGCATACGGCGGCCCATCATGCAGGATGAACCGGGGCCTACCCTTAGACGATTCCCTGATCTGACCGTAGAGTCCTATCGCCTGCCATCTTTTTAGAACCTCGGGTTCGCGCTGGGAGAGGCTGGCCTTCATGGGAAAGGCGGTCTTGGGAAGGTTCAGGGTCTGTTTATAGTCCATAGTATTTTCCACAGTCAGAAGAAGTTGAAGATGCAAATATCATAACGTCTCTAGTTGTTCAAGTGGCTGGTTTGGCCGTTTGGCCGAACAACGGGCTAAACGGGCTCAACCGGCATGACGGGCTCAACGCAAAAAAGCCCCCATGCCTGTTGCATGAGGGCCTTTCTTGGAGAAGTTAACGTCTACGGTCTTTAGGTTACGCTGCTCGTTACGTTTAACGGCCCGCCCTGGCGCGACAGGAAAAGAGGACCCGCAGTCTTTCAACATCCCGGTCTGGGCCAGGGCTATCGGCTGCGTCATTTTTCAAAACGGTTTCACGTAAACCCTGGCCCAGACCGGGTTAAGGAGCGTGATAGCCTCTCGCGAGCGTGTCGCGTCAGGGCGGGCCGAGCACCGACACGACCTGGGTGCCACGGGCTAACCAGAGGTTGCCCGTGCATATGCACAGGCAAGCAAAGCTTGGCCTGTGCCACCCCTCGCAACCTTTTGACGAATACTTGCAACGCAACAAAAGGAAATTCTAATATTATTTCCTGTACTATTACTGTCAAGTTATGCTTAGGGACCGGGGCTCACGTTAGTACATTCCTCCGCCCATACCGCCTCCCGGAGGCATGGCAGGCATTTCCTTCTTCTCTTCAGGCTTTTCAGCCACCATGGCCTCTGTGGTCAGCATCAGCCCGGCCACACTGGCTGCGTTCTGAAGGGCATAGCGAACGACCTTGGTGGGATCGATCACGCCCGCTTCCATGAGGTCTTCGTATTTTTCCGTATCAGCATTAAAGCCAAAGCCGCCCTTTTCGTTCTTCACTTTATCCACAACCACGGAGCCCTCTTGACCTGCGTTTTCAACAATCTGACGCAGAGGCTCTTCCAGAGCGCGCTGTACAATCCTGGCGCCGATTTTTTGGGCTGCCTTGATCTTTATCTTATCGAGGGCCGGAATAGCCCGAACAAGGGCCACACCGCCACCGGCTACAATCCCCTCCTCCACTGCGGCGCGGGTTGCGTTCAGGGCATCCTCCACGCGCGCCTTCTTTTCCTTCATTTCCGGCTCGGTTGCCGCACCCACGTTAATCACGGCTACTCCGCCAATCAGCTTGGCCAGACGCTCCTGGAGCTTTTCCCGGTCATAGTCGGATGTGGTCTCATCGACCTGAGCCCTGATCTGGCGCACCCGGCCTTCCAGGGCAGAGCGCGACCCGGCACCGTCCACGATGGTAGTATTATCCTTATCAATGGTCATCCGTTTGGCCCTTCCAAGATCAGAAACCGTGATGTTCTCCAGCTTGATACCCAGGTCTTCTGAAATCACCTGTCCGCCGGTGAGAATGGCAATATCCTCCAACATGGCCTTTCTCCGATCCCCAAAACCCGGAGCCTTGACAGCCGCGCACTGAAGTGTTCCGCGCAGTTTATTGACCACCAGTGTGGCCAGGGCCTCTCCTTCCAGATCCTCAGCAAGGATAATAAAAGGTTTTCCCATCTTGGCAACCTGCTCGAGTATGGGAAGCATATCCTTCATCACGCTGATCTTCTTTTCATGAATCAAGATGTAAGGATCTTGCAGAGACGCCACCATCTTCTCGGGATCCGTTACAAAATACGGGGAGAGATAGCCACGGTCGAACTGCATACCTTCTACCACTTCGAGGGTGGTTTCCATGCTCTTTGCCTCTTCCACCGTGATGACACCCTCTTTGCCGACCTTGTTCATCGCCTCTGCGATGATGTTTCCAATGGTTTCGTCGTTGTTGGCCGAAATGCAGCCCACCTGGGCGATTTCTCGCTGGTCCTTGGTCGCTTTGCTCATCTTTGCCAGTTCTGAGACGACCACGTCCACGGCCTTGTCAATACCTCGCTTGATGGACATGGGATCATTGCCCGCGGCTACGAGTTTCTGGCCCTCGTAGTAAATAGACTGGGCAAGTATGGTAGCAGTGGTGGTACCATCGCCTGCCACATCACTGGTCTTGCTGGCGACCTCCTTGACCATCTGTGCGCCCATGTTCTCAAACTTGTCCTCCAGCTCAATCTCCTTGGCCACGGTGACACCGTCCTTGGTCACAGTGGGAGCACCCCATGATTTCTCCAGAATTACGTTTCTACCTCGAGGGCCCAGGGTGACCCTGACCGCATCCGACAAGGTGTTGATGCCTTTCAGAATGGATTCCCTGGCCTTCATTTCATACCTTATTTCTTTTGCAGCCATATTGATACATCCTCCTTAAGGTTTTTTGTTGTCGCTTGATTGCTGTCCGGGAAAGCTGTGTCTTCCTACTTCTTTTCAATAACTCCCAGCACATCATCTTCCCGCATGATAAGATATTCCTCGCCCTCGATCTTTATGTCGGAACCCGCATATTTACCAAAGAGTATCCGGTCGTCTTTTTTCACGTCGAGGGGTAGTTGCGTACCATTTTCCAAAACCTTGCCTTTGCCAACCGCAATTACCAAACCTTCAGAGGGTTTTTCTTTGGCCGTATCAGGTATGATAATGCCTCCCTTGGTCGTTTCTTCCTCTTCAAGACGTTTCACGAGAATTCGGTCCTGCAACGGTCTAATCTTCATAGTACTCAGTCTCCTTCTTCCTAAGAAATTTTCGTTTACCACATCCTGATCCGCCTTTGGCGGACCAGGCTAGCCCTCCAAGAACAAGAGCTTCATTGCCACCCCCTTTCGTAATATTCGTGCATAAAGGCATGAAAAAGAAATTTTTTTAGTGTTCAAAAAATGTCCCAAGTTAATTCACTTCGCTCACAATTGGAATACTGGAATATTGGAATGGTGGAATGTTGGGTTTAAGAGGATTTTGGTCTTTTTTTCTTTTACATCATTCCATTATTCCATCATTCCATTATTCCATTATTACATCATTCCCTGATCGAACTTGCAATAGCGCCAATAAATATCTATAACTTCAATAGTTTGTAGAAATTCCGAAACGTCAAATTATAATCATCTACCTAAGTTTGTAAAGGGGATAGGAGAAACAATTCTCTGATTGGCGACGAGAGACTTACAGAGGCTATTTCTGTTTGATCCTTTGTTCACCCCGATGTTGCATTAAGACTCACCCAACTGCACGAAATACGCCATAAGATTTCTTGCAACATCGGGGTTCAGTCAACGTCTGCGGTTTGCCACACCATCTTACTCCTTTTGTTCGGGTTTCTTAGAAGATGCCGGCTCGGTATCTGGCTTTTTGCCCTTTCTTTCGGGCGACGAACCCCCCGATTTATTCGCATAGTCGGTCGCATACCAGCCTGTTCCCTTAAGATGGAAGCTGCTCTGAGATATGAGTCTGTGAAGTTTTCCGGAACAGTACTTACAGGTCTCCAGAGACTTGTCCGAAAATTTCTGCCAAGCTTCTTCAACCCTGCCGCATTTTGTGCACTCATATTCGTAAATCGGCATCTTCGTACCTCCCTCTACCGAAAGCTCCTATAAAATAATAAACGGAGCCCATTTGTCAAGAAGCAAAATCGCCATACGGCAAAATTGTTTCACTCCATGTCCCTTAGATCATCGAGCGGCCCCTGCCAGGCCCTGTAAAACTCAAACACAGCACCCATGCCGGGTGTTTGTGTGGGTCTCAAAATGGCTTGAGTCTTTTCATGAACTCGGGCTTCTTCTATGATCTTCTCTTTTGCCGACGCATCAAAGGCTTGAAGAAACTTTGTGAACCTGACGACATGGATTAATTCGTGGGTCACAATGTAGAGCGTAAACGGAAACAACCGCAGCTCAGGAAATTTCTTAAGGGCAGAAAGAATGGTATGGTCCTGAAGGCATATCTTATAGAAATCGTACTTTGAGGAACTGAGCGATGATTCGGTCTTGCGCCCGACATACCTTATAATCTGCGCAAAGGGCCCGTCGTGTAAAACCTCATCAGGAGTCAGGTCTGTTAGGGTCTTGACATCATAACGCTGGCCCCTCCATTCGGCCGAAGATATCTTGTAGGCGTTGCTGGTTATCTCCTCGGCAATGGCCACCGCCTCATTGACGATCCTCAACTCACCTTCCTGGAAACGCTGAAGTTCTTGCATGTGAAGCCTCTCCCGCGCTGAATGGCAACCGGTGACACGGGGTGCTTTAGCACATTGTTGGAACGATAGCCACCCTTGTTTTCAAGTCATAAAATCGCTTCGCGATTTTATATGACGCGGCTTCGCCGCTCAAAAAAGGAAATTCCTATACTCAGAAATTTGGAAACTTTTTATCCCGAACTTTTCGCCCTACAAAATCCCCCTAAACCTGCCCGCCATCGCTCTCGCTCAGGCGAGGCGGGCGGGTCCCCTTTACAAAAGGGGGACTTTCAGTTGTTTTCCCCCATTCGCAAAAGGGGGACAGCTATTTTTTCCCCCTTTTGTAAAGGGGGGCGAGGGGGGATTTTTCAGGTAACTGCACAGGTCCAAACAACCGGTGTGAGCAGGAAAACATCTGGACAGACCTTGTGTAATGTAATAAGGATCGTCTAAATGCTTAGGGCAAGCCCTTAAAGAATGGAGGTGATGCTGTGGGAAGCGTTGTTAAGAAACGCAAGAAAAAGATGCGAAAGCACAAACACAGGAAGTTGCTGGCTCGCACCCGCCACCAAAGAAGGAAAAAATGATGGAGACGATATCCGCTTTGTTTTCGCCAAAGAAAAGGCGCCGCGCAGGGATCAAGTACACGCGGTGCCTTTTCTTCTTTCAATTACTTTTTGCCGGTATATCCTTTTAAATACTTGAAAAATTCAGTGTCTGTGGAAAGAATGAGTGAGGTCTCTTTATCCAGGGTCTCCCTGTACATATCGAGGGTATTCACGAAAGAATAGAAATCAGGATCACGTCCATAGGCTTCAGCATATATCTTTGTCGCAGTGGCATCGCCTTTACCCTTGATCTCCTGGGCTGTTTTGTAAGCCTCTGAGGTAATCAGTTTCATCTCCCTTTCCTTTTCTCCCTCGATCTTCCGGGCCTCTCCCTTGCCTTCGGAACGGAACTTTTCAGCAATCTGTTTCCGCTCTGCAATCATCCGTCCAAAGACCGACCTCTGAACCTCCTCCACGTAATTAAGCCGCTTGATCTTGACATCAACCAGCTCAATGCCGAACTTGGCAAGCTTGGGCTGGGCCTGCTCCATAATCCCCTTGGATATTTTTTCCCGGCCGACCTTGACTGTGCCGAGTCGTCTCTTGTCCTTCATCTCTTCCTGTTCCAGACCGACTTCAAAAGTGTCAAGTTCTCGGTTCGTTCTGCGCACGGTTTCGATGAGGGGATAGGATGTAATAAAGTTGCGCACTGCCGGGTCAATGATATCGTCAAGGCGACCCAAAGCGCCCATCACATTATTCACGGTCTGAAAGAAGGCGAGGGGGTCCACAATCTTCCACCGGGCAAAAGTGTCCACCCAGATAAATGTCTTATCCAGCGTCGGAATTTGCCCGGGATCCCCGTCCCACTCCTGAAGGTTCTTGGGAAAACGATTGGCATACTGAATAAAGGGGATCTTAAAATAGAGGCCGGGCTCCTTTTTCGGTTCCCCGATTGCCTTGCCAAACTGTGTAACAACCACCTGTTCCCTTTCATCTACAGTGTAAACACCGCCAAAGGCGAGCAGCAGGGCAACGATAACCGGAACAACGATTAATATCCCTTTACCCTTCATTTTTTTACCCCCTCTATTCTGCCCATACCCAGATTAAGCAATGGAAGGACATTTTTTTGATCTGCATCGATGATGTATTTGCTGCCCAATTTGGGAATAAGATCCCTCAGCGCCTCCAGATAAAGACGCCGGCGAGTGACGTCCTTTGCCCTTGAATATTCATTGTACATAGCCACGAACCTGGATGCATCCCCCTTGGCCCGGTTTATTCGATCAAGGGCATACCCTTCAGCAGACTTGATCGTTTTCTCGGCATTTCCCCTGGCAGCCGGAATGGCCTTGTTATATTCCTCCCTCGCCTGATATACCATCCGTTCCTTTTCCTGTACGGCTTGGTTCACTTCGTTAAAAGACGGCTGCACAGGCTCAGGGACATTTGTTTTTTTCATCTCGATGGTCACAACATAGATCCCTGTCTCTGCCCCATCAAGCTCTTTTTGCAGCAACGAGCGGGCCTCGTCAGCAATTTCCTCTCTTTTGCTGATGACCTCATTAATGCTTCTGTCACCAACCACCAACCGCATGGTGGACTCCGCCAGATCGCGAAGTGTAGCCCTGACATTTCGCACCTTAAACAAGAACTGGTAAGGGTCTTTTACCCGGAACTGGACAATCCAGGGAACCACAGCCACGTTAAGATCACCTGTGAGCATAAGATATTCGCCCTCATAGGCCTTGCTCACTGCGTACTGGGTGCGAACACCGGCTTCAACAGTCCGGAAACCGAATTCTTCTTTGTCGATACGCCTTACCGGGACCTTGGTCACCTTCTCAATGCCGGTGGGTAGCTTAAAACTGAGTCCGGGTTGAGCGATGCGGACATATTTGCCAAACCGCTGGACGATCCCTACTTCATCCACCTTTACGCTATAAACGGTTGAACTGCCCACATAAATAACGAGGGCAAGAACAAGTATGATAATCCAGCCCCCCCCGGGCAGTTTCAGGTCCCTAAATTTTTGAACCACCTCGTCCACCCATGGCGGCATACCGCTGTCAGATCCTTGGTGCTGTTTTTTTAGCTTGTCCCAATCCCAGGCCATTAGCTACTCCTATTGTTTGGTGTTTTAATAAAATCGCTTCGCGATTTTATACAACGCGGCTACGCCGCTCAAAATGGAAATTCCTATACGTTTAAAGGGATGTAATAATATAGTTGCCACGCCCCCATAGTCAAGGAAAATCGAAATAGTTCCTGTTGACAGTTAGCATTTCGGCAGATTATAGGGTTTTGTATGAGAAAAAAGATGGACAAACCAGCCCCCCTCGGCACGGTCTTGCAGCAGGCACTAAAAGCCTCAAGAATTGACGTTGATCTGGACGCCTACGGGCTCTGGCAGCAATGGAATAACGTAGTAGGGCCCGCAATTGCGGAAAATACCCGGCCGGAAGCAATCAAGGGAAAATTGCTCGTGGTTCATGTATCGAGTGCTCCATGGATGCACCAGCTCCAATTCCTGAAGCCTGAGCTGATCGAAAAACTTAACGAGACCCTTGGAAAAGAGTTGGTTGGAGATATACGGTTTAAGATCGGGCCGGTGGACGGTGATGCGTAATCAGGAGCATTCCCGGATTCTTACACCGCTCTGAATAAATCCGTACTGTTTTCAAGGCGTAAGCCGCAAATCCGAAACACGAAATCCGAAACAAATCCGACACGAAGTGAAGCCTGCGCTCAATTCAAATATCAAATGTTCTAAACACTTACAAAGTACCTTTTTTGCAAACTCAACCGTACGACGTTTAGTTACATATTGTTTTGGATTTTGTATTTCGTGCATTTGAATTTGTTTCGGATTTCGATATTCGGATTTCGAATTTCAGATCACCTGCACTGTTCTGTACCGACTCCCAGTGATCACTCATCACGGTCTTTATTCCCCTATCATCTCTTTTACTTCATCCGTATACCCTCCCCCCGGTTTGTAGATTATAATCGGGGGTTGGACCTCTAATCCCGGATTGCCATATTTTATCCCTTCTGCGATGGCCAGTATAGCCCTTGAGGATTGCTCAGGATGAATCAACCTTAGCCGTTTGGGCTCCAGCCTGGATGCTCGCATGCGCAGGACAAGATCGATCACACGCTCGGCAGGATAAATCACCACGAAGCGACCGGAGCGTTTCAGGAGACCTTCGGCAACAGAAACCACATCTGAAAGAGAGGCCCTGATCTCATGCCGTGCCACAGCCCGCTCCGCCTGTGGGCTGATCCGTCCAGAAAGAACCTTGCGGTACGGCGGGTTGCTGAATACAACGTCAACTGTGCCGGGTGTCAGGTATGACTTGAAATCCTTCATGTCTCCGTGGACAATGGTAATCTTTCCTTCCATGTGGTTTAGCCGTACATTCCCGGAAGCCAATTCTGCCAGATCCTTCTGGATCTCAATCCCGTAGATGTGTGCCGACGGAGTCTGAAGGGAAAGGATCAGAGGTATTATTCCGCAGCCGGTCCCGAGATCAACGGCGATATCCGTGGCCCTCAAGCGGACATGCTGTGCCAGGATTGGTGCATCAATCGAAAATCGATAACCCTTCTTTTTCTGAATGATCTTCAGCCGGCCACGAAACAGGCTGTCCGTCGTCATCATTGGTAGTTGGTCATTAGTCAATAAGGGAGTGCCTAAAGTGAACTAAAGTGCCTAAAGTTAAAGAAATAAAACCAATCGTATCGTTTTAGCCCTATGAAACAACCGGATTCGAGGGAGCTCCAACGACAATCAAATTTTGAACCGGGTAACTGTCTGAGGGGTTTAGTGAGCCTTGAGAAAGAACGGGGAGATAGAGGGACCGCACTTAAATACTCAACAAAGATCGAACCTTCCTGGTACGATTTAACAAGTGGCTGCAGTTCTTTCTTTAGGCTCACTTAGGCCCGAGTTTTACACGTTTCAAAATTTGATTGTCGTTGGAGCGACCGTGTTTTCAAAAACATAGTTACAACCAATCAGGTCCTCAACCCTGGCCCAGACCTGTTTTGAAATGCTGAAGATTACAACACCCAATCTCGAAATATTAGACCGCTGCATTGTATTGCATACATGTCGCACCCCTGGCCCAGACCGGGTTTTTCTCCACTGGGCATGATCCAACTTCTGTCGCGCCAGGGCGGGCAGGACGGGCTTTAGCTCACTTCTCCATGGTCAATCATCAATCTTATTGATAACAAGGCCGGTCATTACCTTGGGATAGAAATAGGTCGATTTCCTGGGCATGGTAAGGCCTGCATCCGAGACCTCCTGGACCTGGTTGAGCTTGGTGGGATTGAGGATAAGGGCTATCGCGCATTTTCCCGTATGAACCGCATTTAGGGCCTTGTCCTCTCTGCTGATGTACAGGACACGCCGCTCGTCATCCAGGGCAGCACCGTTTAGACCCAGGATCTCCTGAAGAACAAGCTTGGTCACTACGGTGACATCAAGCTTTCTGAGGGGCCCGGGGATTTCTTCACCAAAAAGGCGATCCATAACCCCTTTTTTCACCCGAAGCACGTAGAAGCCCTTGTAGCCTCCTAAGGTCGCGCCTATGACTGCGCTATCGGCACCTGTCCTCATTTTGCTCAAAAAAGCCTTTTCAATCTGCTTGCGATTCAGACTATCAAAGTCAAGTGTTTCGATATCAAAATAGGCGCTGGCTCTATGGACAAAGGCCTCAACAGGTGCTTTTCCTGCATCACAAAGCACGCGATGCGCCGGGCGGATGGCAAGGCCGGAGTCGTGCATGCTGGTAAGATACATCATCACAAAATTGCGCGGATCATTGGCATCTAACAGAGGCCGCCCTGCCTGTGCGTGTCTGCACGCAGACAGGTGCGACATGATCCGATTGCGGTACTTGAGAGCGGACTCGTATCGATGGTGTCCGTCTGCAATGTACAGGGGGCGGTCAGCCAACATTTGTCCAATTTCTTTGTGGATCTGTTGATCTTTTACCCGCCAGAGCCGATGGCGGTACTCCATGAGGTCTTCAAAGTCCAGATCCGGTCGAAGACTTTCAATGGCAGCCCGGAGTGATCCAAGGATCTCATTGTCAGGATCTGAAAATAGCGAAAATATGGAACTGAAATTCGCCCGGGATGCCTCGATGAGCTTAAGACGGTCTGCGTTGGTTGCTGAGAAGGTCTTTTCATGGGGCAGTATGGCTCCCTTTTCAAACCTTTCAAGTCCCACCAATGCAATGAAACCAAACCGGGTGCGAACCTCCCCGCCTACCCTGTAGTCGATCTCGGTCACATATATGGCAGGCTCTTTGTCCTGTCTCAGTACCCCTTCATCAAGCCAACTGCGGAAGAACTTGGCCGCACGAGTATAACGATTATCATGCTCGGTATCCTGTGGGTAGACCTTGCCCAGGACCAAGCGAATCATATTCTGAGGGTGCCTCTTATAGAATTCTTGTTGCTCGTCTACTGAAATAACGTCGTGAGGCGGTGTGATCACCGCCTTCAAGTCCGGTACTTTCTTGGAGTTATAAAGTATCCCTCTAAAGGGGATAATTCTGGCCATATCTGGGTGCTCCTGATCGTCTTATTTCGCGCTTCTCCTGAGAGATCGAAGGATTCAGTCTAACTTAACCTTTCGCAATTTCTACAATTATTCCAATGTTCCCTGGCCCAGACCTGGCTTTCTGATTTGATCTTAGCGTTTAGCTCAGCGCCCCTGGCCCAGAGCTGGTTTGGCCCTTGATACCTGATAACATGAATTACGCGCCAGGGCGGGCAGGGCAGGCCAATTGGGGCGAAGCCCCTAAATTCGTCTTGACGGATACTAAAAAGAGAAAACTTGTGCAAGCTCTAAATGGGAAAGACCCTGCATATTGACAGACCCACTCAAAAGGGATATTAAACGATTATCTTAAAGTTCATAAGGGCAAGGCGCCCAATCTGGTAAAGCAAGTTGTTTCATTTCGTAAGAAGCTGAAAGGATAATGCGATATGCCAGAAGCTAAAGGCTAACTGTATTCCGCTTCAGCGGAATCTTGGAGAGGTTGCCGAGTGGCTGAAGGCCCCGCTCTCGAAAAGCGGTATCCTGTTAAAAACGGGATCGTGGGTTCGAATCCCACCCTCTCCGCCAGGAAATTTCGGTGTCCGGGAGAGATGTCCGAGCTGGCTGAAGGAGCACGACTGGAAATCGTGTGTACTGCCAAAAGCGGTACCGAGGGTTCGAATCCCTCTCTCTCCGCCAGGAAATTTGACGTTGTATAAAATCGCGTAGCGATTTTATAAAAGGAACTTTTCCATCATGTCCTATCTGGTATTGGCACGAAAACATCGCCCCCAAACCTTTGAAGAGGTCGTTGGCCAGGCTCATGTAACCCAGACTCTCAAGAATGCTATCCAAACTGATAGGGTCGCCCATGCTCTACTTCTTACCGGTCCCAGAGGTATCGGCAAGACCTCGGTTGCGCGTATTCTTGCCAAGGCGATGAACTGTGAAAAGGGCCCTACCCCCGCGCCGTGCAATGTGTGCACATCCTGCAGGGAAATCACGGACGGCATTGCGGTTGATGTATTCGAAATCGACGGGGCCTCCAATAGAGGCATCAACGAGATCCGCGAGCTCCGAGAAAATATAAAATACATGCCTGGCCACAGCAGATACAAGATCTATATCATCGACGAGGTCCACATGCTCACGGCTGAGGCCTTCAATGCACTTCTCAAGACCCTGGAGGAGCCCCCAGCCCATGTCCTTTTTATCTTTGCCACAACTCAGGCCCGGAAGATTCCCGTCACGATCTTATCGCGATGCCAAAGGCACGACTTCCGGCGCATTGGCCTTGAAGACATACTCAAACACTTAAAAGATATTTGTCAGGGGACCTCCTTTGAAATCAGCGATGACAGCCTCCGGCTTCTGGCCAAGGAAGCTGACGGGAGCATGCGTGATGCCCTGAGCCTCCTCGACCAGGTCATGGCCTATTCTGAAAAGGCTGCCACTGATGATCAGGTACTCGATATCCTGGGTGCAGTAGATCGAAAGGTGATATTTGATCTCTCTTCCGCCCTGCTTGCCCACGATCTGGTAAAGGCCCTTAACTTGCTTGACGGAGTCTACAACTATGGCCACGACCTGAAGCGGCTTTCAATGCAGATGGTGGAGCACTTCAGGAATCTTCTCATTGTCAAGATGGACCATGCTGCCACCCCTCTGGTCGATGTACCCGCACACGAACTGACATTAATGGAACGACAGGTTGAAAACATCTCTTTAGAGTCCCTTAACCAGGTCTTCACCACCCTGTTTCAGGCAGAGGCGGGCATAAGGTTTTCTCCCCAACCAAAGCTGGCCCTGGAGATGCTCTTCATCAAGCTCGCCCAGTTAAAGCCTGTTGTATCCTTTGATGAAATCATCAAGAAACTTGGCCACCTTGCCAAAGAGATCGTCACAGTCCCCACCCTGCCCTTGAAGGGGGAGGGTTTGGGTGGGGGTCATGGCATTACCGAGGTAAGAGAAGTCCGCCAGGGATTGCAACCCGAAGCGCCCCCAGCCACCGAGCTCACAACTGAGTCCGAACAAGAGCCAGAGTCATCCGAAAACCTTGCCCAGACCTGGCAACAACTCCTTGGCGTCTTCAGCGAAAGGTGTCCAGCTCTTGTCCCTAACCTTGAAAAGGCCACTTTGACCGGGATTGGCAAAGATTTTCTGGAAATTACGGTGACCGGAAACTCCTTTTACACAGCGAGACTTCGGGACAACAAGAGCATCGCCTCACTGCAAAAGGTTTGCGATCAGTTCTTCAAACGCAACATGAAAATCAAGATAGTTGAATCCGAAAAAGGGACCTTACAAAAGAGACAACACAAGGAAAGCGACAGGGATAGACGTCTCAAGAAGGAGGCCCTGGCTCATCCTCTTGTGACGGATGCCTTAAAGGTCTTTCAGGGCAGGGTCGTGGATGTGAAAATCCTGTAACAGTTCAAGATTGCAGATTTGGAGTACCGGAGTATTGGAGTGATGGATGAAAGTGAACTAAAGTGAGCGACACAAACCTGCCCGCCCATGCCAAACCCGCGCACCTAACGAAGGCAAACGCAAGCAGGCGATGGCAGGCGGGTCAACTACCCCAACATAGCTATAATTTCAATAAGTTGTAGAAATTCCGAGACGTTTAATTATGGAGGTAGAACATGGCAAAAGGCATGGGTAACATGTTAAAGCAAGCACAAAAACTGCAGTCCAAGATCTTTAAACTCCAGGATCAGTTGGCCGACAAGACGGTAGAGACAACAGTCGGCGGCGGTATGGTGAAGGCTGTTGCCAATGGGAAACAGGAGTTGTTGTCTATAAAAATAGACCCCGAAGTGGTCGATCCGAATGATGTGCAGATGCTTGAGGACTTGATTGTGGCTGCCGTCAATGATGTGCTCAAAAAAGCTCAAGAGATGGTTACCGAAGAGATGACAAAACTTACAGGCGGGTTCAAAATCCCTGGTATGACGTAGCAATGGAGTTCTATCCCCCATCCCTTGTCCGCCTGATCAAGCACCTATCAAAGCTTCCCGGCATTGGCCAGAAGACTGCAACGCGTCTGGCCTTGCACATCCTTCGCTCATCAGATGAGGATGCAAAAGCTCTATCTGAGAGCATTCTTGAGGTTAAAAACAAGATAAGGTTTTGCTCGAAATGTTTTGGCCTTTCTGAGGCAGGCCCTTGCAGGATCTGTCTCAACAAGAATCGGGATCATACCATCGTGTGTGTGGTTGAACACCCCAGCGATTTAGCCGCTCTCGAAAAATCAGGTGCCTTTAAAGGTGTGTATCATGTACTCCACGGGGCACTCTCCCCAATGAATGGTATTGGACCGGATGACTTGAGGATCAAGGAACTCATTGAGCGCGTTAAGCAGGGTGGAATTGAAGAGGTGGCCCTTGCCACCAACACCAATGTAGAAGGAGAGTCCACAGCATCATATCTGGTTCAACTCCTGAAGGGATATCCTGTACGGGTGACACGGATAGCCACAGGTGTACCCGTGGGGGGTGATCTAAAATACCTCGATGAGGTCACGCTAAGGCGCGCCATGGAAAGGAGGGAATCCCGATTCTGTCGGGACTGAAGTGCCAAAGCCTTCGGATTTCTTTGAATGCCAAAAATGTGGCGAATGCTGCAAAGGGTATGGAGGTGCCTTTGTAAATGATCATGAAATTGAGCGCATCTCGCGGCACCTGGACATAGATCCAGAGCGCTTCCTTTGCGATTACTGCGATTGGTCAGGGGGACGGCCCTTGATCAAAACTGCGGAATCGGGTTATTGCATCTTTTGGGACAAGCTGTGCGCCATCCACGAAGTTAAACCTCGCATGTGTAAGATCTGGCCTTTTATTGAAAGCATCCTGGTGGATCCGTCAAATTGGGCTATCATAAAGTCGATGTGTCCCGGGATTCGTGACGATGGCGACGTGGATGATCTTGCCGAGTGCGTGAGGATCGTTCTTGGGGAATATGATAGGGATAGCATTCACGGATCCTTACCGACCTAAAGTTCGAAAGATGTGAGATTACGGAATTAAAATCCGAAATCCGAAACTCGAAATCCGAAACAATTTCAAATGACAAAAACACAAAATCCGAAACAGGGTGCATAAGAGTGAATACCGTTTTGAACATTTGATATTTGAATTTCGTATTTGTTTCGAATTTCGATATTCGATATTCGGATTTATTCGCCATAAAAACTGCTGACCCAAAATGTTTTTCTTAAAGTCTATAGAAGTACTCCACCAAGGAGCCAGATCTTGATCGGCGTATTTGATTCCGGTATTGGCGGTCTTACGGTGGTCAAGGCCCTAAAGCGTCATCTGCCCGACTACGATATCCTCTATTTCGGGGATACGGCACGCACCCCTTATGGTACAAAAAGCCCTGAGACCGTCATCCGATACGCCATCGAGGACGCAGAGATCCTGCTCCAGAAAGGGGCTCAGATGCTGGTCGTGGCATGTAACACGGCCTCCAGTGTAGCCACAGGTACCCTAAAGGAGCGGTTTGATGTGCCCATTCTTGAAGTCATATCACCTGCCGTCAAGATGGCGGTTTCAGATCCCAAAAGGACGCGTGTCGGGGTCATCGGAACCAGGGCCACTGTAAATAGCGGAGTCTATGAAGATAAGATCAAGGCCATACGGCCGGAAATGAAGGTTTATGGTCAGCCCTGTCCGCTCCTTGTGCCCCTGGTGGAGGAAGGATGGCTTAAGAAGGGAGAAACCAGAAAAATTGTCAAAAAGTACCTTCATCCCCTCAAACTCAAACAGATCGATATCCTGATCCTGGGCTGTACCCACTATCCCCTTTTAAAGGAAGTCATACAGGCAAAAATCGGAAAACGTGTGAATATTATCGACTCATCAGAGGCACTGTCTGATTCAGTCATGGACTTTCTCCAGCACAATCCCCATGTTGACAGTGGGCTTAGAAAAGACGGGACTTGTCGATTCTACGTGTCGGATGTGACCGAACAGTTTCAAAAAATTGCCAAAACTATACTTAAGACAGCCGTGACATTGGAACACATTAAGCTATGAAATCGCTTCGCGATTTCGGCATCCTTCATTTTCGCCATAAAGTAGTTTACACTTTTTTTCACCACCCCAGGTTTCAGGTTTCAGTGTTCAGGTTTCAGACCCGCCTGCCAACGCCTGGGTCACACCGAGGTTACAATGC
>JAUWXF010000065.1 GCA_030616475.1 Desulfobacterales bacterium | reverse complement strand
TGAGCAATTTTTCGCAAGGTCAAGGAAATCAAGGGATTGCGCGGAGACGTACGTCGGTACGTCGCACAAGCGATCCCGCAGATTGACGCCGAGATTGCGAAAAAGGGCCATTTCTGGATGGAAACTAGCTAACTTCCAAAATTTTATCACTGCATCGTATATTTTGTCAATATTTGGCCAAACCTTTCCACGGCAACGTCAAAGTAAGCCTTAACAGAACGTTTTACAATGAAAATTGCCTCATTCCTAAAATCCCCCCTCGCCCCCCTGGCCCAGACCCTGGCCCAGACCGGGATGATGGGGACGGACATCAATGCTAAAGCTGTCGCGCCAGGGCGGGCAGGGCGGGCCCTTTTCAAAAGGGGGGATAAGGGGGGATTTTTCCCTTTTGAAAAGGGGGGAACTTCAAAATCCCCCTTTATTAAAGGGGGATTTCTTATGCTTGCGCAATGTGACTTTGACGGAGCCCTGCAAACCTTTCCGTGAAGGTTGAATAGGGCTAAGGTGTGGCTATTTCATCAAATTTCATTGAGACTTTCTGAACAAAATGTGTTATACAAATAGTTTAACGTCTCGTAATTTCTAGAACTCACCGCAATCATAAATTTTTTGCTGGTGCTTGATTTATGCTATTCAAATGGCAATATCCGCTCATCATAGGCATTGTCGCTTTACTATGGATGTCTTTTGACATCTCCTCACAACCCGGGCTGATGCATTTGCTCCATGCCCAGGAAGCTGTTCGCAGTACAAACGACTTCGTGCCCTCGAAAATCACTTGTCTTCAGGTTATTCGGGAGGACTATGAGGGTTTACGGTTGTCGTACCCCTGTAAGGTGCTTGTTGATTCTGTAAAGAAGGAAATCTATATCGCCGATTCCGGGAACAGCAGGATATTGGTCTATACCCACGACTTCTATCCGCTTCTTTCTATTGGCAAATCGGATGGGGTTGAAGCACCTGTGGGGTTGGCCGTTGATCCTGAGGGATATCTGTTTATTGCCCAATCGCCAACCAGGAAACACAAAAAGGGAAGGATTTCCGTCTTGAATCCCTGCTTGAGGTGGAAAAAAGATATTTTTCTTCAGGGTTTTGAAGGTGCAGATAACTTTAACCCAACCGATATTGCCATTAACGACAAAGGTTATCTCTATGTAACCGGCACTGCCTATCGCGGGGTAGTGGTTTTGGATAAGCTTGGAACTTTTTCCCATCTTTTGACACCAACTGACAGACTCGGCAAAGCGCCGGTCGAAAAGGCTACAATATGCGACGTGGAGATAGGCAACCGGGGCCATATATACCTTTTGAGCGAAGATATGGGCCGCATTTATGTGTATGATCCCGATGAGCGGTTTCTGTTTAAGTTTGGGCAAAAGGGAGGCGGTTCCGGGAAACTGAGCCGCCCCCGGGGTATGGCCGTGGATAGCCGCAACAAAAGGGTTTACGTGATCGACTATATGCGCCATACAGCAAGTGCCTATTCGGACGACGGACGCTTTTTGTTCGAGTTCGGCGGCAAGGGGTGGGCAAAGGGCTGGTTCCAGTATCCTAACGATATTGCTGTGGACACCCTGGGCAATGTTCTGGTTGCAGATACATTCAACAACAGGGTGCAGGTGTTGAACATACGGTAAACGCCGTGTCCGTGACACGATAAGGTCTAAGGGAAGGTGGTTCCAATGCAAAAAATAGTTATCTATTTCATCGCGGCAATGGTGGCTCCAATCTACATGATTTCTTGCGCTTTTGAGCCTGATCTGAAAGGCTTCCGGTTTACCAACCAGGGTCAGGTCTTTTTCTATCTTTCCTGTCCCAAAAAACCTGCGTTTGATATCTCCTTTTCTATCTCCGGCATGAGCTTTATGAACAAGGAAGGAGAGTGGATCGATGTGGCGCTGGACAAGCGCATTCATTCTGCTGAGCTTGCAGAAAGGCAGATCAAATTGTCAGAGTTTTATCTCCCTCCCGGAAAGTATGAACGGATCAAGTGGACTATTTCCGAGGCAAAACTCAGAAAGGACAAGAAAACCTTTACCTTAGCCGTGCCCCAGCCCGGGGGGGAGCATTTTGTGGATATCGAGTTCTCCGTCTTGGGCCGGGAAAGCCAGTGTCTGTTTGCAGGCTGGGATCCAGAGCAGTCTGTTTTCGAGAAATATTTGTTCAGACCGGAACTGACTATTCGTAAACAGGGTGCGGAAATCACGAAAACTTTAGTCTATGTAACAAACACCGACTCTGACTGCGTTACAGCCATAGACAGGCAACGGGATATGGTAGTGGCATCCATTGCAGTAGGCAGGGCACCTGTGGGAATCGTGGCAAGCGCGGATGGACGGAGAGTCTATGTGGCTAATTCCGGTTCAGCCACCATTTCAGTCATCGATACGGCCATAAACAGGGTGATCAATACGATCAGCAATTTTGGTTACAGCCCTGCTGAGCTTGCCCTGTCCCGAGATCGCCAAACCCTTTATGCAACCAACCCCGATTCGGACAATGTATCTGTCATAGATACTGTTGCGCGTACGGTCATCGGCAGGATATCTGTCGGCAAGCGCCCTTGCTGCATAATCGTCGATCAAGACAGGCGCAAGGTTTATGTGACAAACACGGGGTCGCATACCATATCCGTAATTGATATGTACGAAGATAACTACGAACAAGCTGTGAAAAATACGATCACGGTTGGCCTGAATCCTGTGGGGATGGTTATCCACGAAAATAAGCTGTATGTGGCCAATTCGGGATCGAACAATATCTATGTGATGGAGATCCCATTACAACCACCCTACAGGCCTACAAAGACGATTTCTGTTGGGCAAAGGCCTACCCGGATGCTGTCCGGTCTGATAGGACGCATCTACGTGTCCAATGCAAACAGCAACGAGATTTCTTTCGTGGACCCGCGTATAAGTTTGGTCGATAGAAATGTGTCGGCAGGTGACCTACCCTCGGAGATGGTGATTGACCGGTTGAGAAGAAAACTTTATGTAGTAAATTCGATGTCTGAGGACGTGTCTGTCATAGACCTGCCGACATACAACATCAAGAAGGTGATTCAGGTGGGAAGAACCCCTCGCGGCATTGCCCTGATTGAAGAATGATTGGAACAATTGAATGACAAATAACAAGGCCCAAATGACAAAAGAAGTTCAATCGAAAATCGTCAATCGAAAATCGTCAATTTTATGAGATGCTGGATTGCTGTTTTTTTGCTGACCCTGGCTTCCTTTCGGGGAGTCTATGCCGGAGATGAGATACATGGTTCGGCCGACGTTTCTTATCGCTCCACCGAAACAAAGGCTGCCGGAGAAAAGAAGAGTACCTGGAGTCTTGACCAGGTTTACAACCTCGGGCTTACCAAGGAGTTTACATCGAAAGTAAACTTCACTGCTGATCTCGGCATCAATGTTACTGAAACCGTTACTGAAACAGATAGTACAAAAACAGAAGACAAAAAGACCACGCGGCTCTATCCGGATATGAGGCTCAATGTGTCAAATGAATATTTCGATGCCGCTGCCGGCTATCGGTTAGACGAAAGGGGCCTGGACGTCTTGACCGCGGTCTCGGATGAAGAGCGGTTCACGACCGAATCCTGGAATTACAATTTATACACAAGACTCGAAAAATATCCCAGGGTCCGACTCCGTTACAATCAAGACAAGAGTTATGACCACCTGTTAGTTCACGAGACAAATACCCAAACAAACAGGTTTTCCGGAGGCGCTGATTATGCCTTTCGGTTTCTGAATTTTTACTACGACTATACCAACGAAATTTCAGACTATTATGTTGAAGATAGCACCCGGGAGACCAATACCCATGATGGGAGAATCGATTTCAGGAAGTCTTTCTGGAGCAACAAGATCACCTCATATGGAAGCTATTCGATAAATGAGAGAAAGATGGAAACAACGGAGGAGTGGATTGAGGAAGCAAAGAGGCCTTCTGATGGACTGTATGCTGACAATCCTGTTAATCCGCTTAATGTAGAACTTGGATCTGTTCCCTCGCTCATAGATGGCGACAAGGAGAACACCACGAGCCCGGTGATAAATATTGGGGTTAACACCGATCAAAACATCGGGGTGGATCTCACTTTTGCCACAGAGGTCAGTAAGATATACATTTATACAACCACACCACACCTCTTGTTTGATAAGGACAAATTCACCTGGGCTGTTTATTCAAGTACTGATAACAAAACATGGGCGCCGATAAGCCTTACAGACAGCCCCGATTATGATACGGACCAAGAGCGGTTTGAGATCTCATTTGACCCAACATCGGCACAGTACTTTAAGGTGGTAAATACAGCGAACGATGATCATGATCTTTTTGTCACAGAGATGGAGGCGTCAGTGTTCAGGCGCCCCTCAGAGGAAGAGGTGGCGACCACACAAACCCTCCAGGCAAATCTCGGCTTTAAGCCCTTTGACTGGCTCTCTTTTACTTACGATCTCAACCAGGACAGGCGGAAGACCGACACCGAGACCGACTCGACCACAACCAAGCAGTCACGCCAACACATAACCGGCCTTCTGGGAAAAGGGTTTCAGGTGCACAAGTATCTCGAGATCCGGCCCCAGTATCAAAAGCGGTTGGAATATGAAGAAAAGGATTCTGAGGATTCTGAGGAAGAGACAACGCGTAGATCGACTGATACGTATCGGCTGCACTTTGTTTCATCCCCGCTGGAAACACTTGATACCGATCTTTCCCTGAACCACTGGGTACTCCAAGAAGAATCTGAGACACAATCAAGAACCTCATCTGCTCTGCTGCACATAGCGGCCAAGCTCCGCGAGGGGGCGGATCTGGACATAGACGGAGATATTACCCGTACTGAAAGGCTCTCACCAGAACCAGAGTCAACATCAACCTCCAAATCTATTCGCTCGAACCTCCGTCTTGAGCTTACCAGCGTGTTGACAACCGAATTGGAGTATAATATGAATTGGTCCGAAACGGAAACAGAAGGGCAGAGCGACGATACGACCAGCCGAACTTCCAATGCCGAAGTCACGTTTTACTGGCGGCCCTCACACGATTTCTATTTCAGAGGATCATATGCCGTTGACCGGGACGAAGAGTCAGGGGATGAGACCTCTCGGCAGAACTATAATATGAACTGGTTGTTGACCAAGAAGGTACAGCTCAGCATGGACTATGCCATAGACAGGAATGATACGATCACGACAAGGTATTCCTCTGACCTTTCCTGGAACTTAAGCCAGACGTTCACACTCCGGTTCGGATATGACTGGAGCAGGCAGGAAGCCGATACTGAAACAGAAACCCAAACCATAACCGCAAACCTTTCAGCAAGGTTCTAATGGTGGAAAAATGATCGGATTGAACGCACGCAAAGCGCACGGCGCATGGCGCATGGCGCATGGCGCAAAGCGCATAAGGCAGGAAGCAGAGGGCAGACGAAACCAATTATTAACCCCATGCGCTATGCGCTATGCGCTATGCGTATTCTTCCTGCTCTTCTTTTTAGGCTGTGCTGGCCCTATCAGCTATATCCATCCCACAGCAGACCTTACATATATTGAGACGGTGGCTATTGTGCCTTTTGAAAATCTGACCCAGCAAAAAGGGGCAGAAGGCAAGGTGATGAATGTTGTGGCCGCAGAGGTGTTAAGACGGGGAGTATTTGATGTTGTTGAATTCGGAGAGGTGGCCAAGGTGCTGAGGGAGGAAGGTTTCAAAGACCCCGGTTCAATCAGCAAACGTGTGGCCGAAAGGGCGGCAAAGCGCTTGAATGTTCAGGCCTTTATCGTGGGCTCGGTTGAAGAGTACGGTGTCTCACGAACAGGCGGAAGCTCGTATCCAGAAGTCTCTGTGTCCCTAAAGTTGGTAGATGCAAAATCTTATAAGATTCTATGGGAAGCGACCCACAGCGTAAAAGGGACAACGGTCTTAGATCGGCTCTTTGGTATCAGTAAGAAAAGCGCAAGCGATCTCGCAAAAGACCTGGTCGTCGAGATGTTTGACACGCTGTTTGGAAGTTAGTAGAGGTAATGCTTCATTACCGTTATTTTCGTGAAAAAATATATTTTGACCATAGTTCTATTGATCCCGTCACTTTGTCTATCCGTTCATGGCTATGGGGAACAAGACTCCGTCAAGATAAACAAAATTGCGGTCATGCCGTTTGGAAGCTTCACAGTTGGTCTCCTGACGTTTGATTTTACCCGCCTGATCACAAATCGTCTCATCAATGACAAATTCAGCGTCATCTCTCAGGATATGTTGGAAGGATTCCTTGTCAAAAAAAGAGTCCGCAGGACAGATCTCTTAGACCGGGCAACTATCAGGGAAATGGGTATGGCCTTAAACGCAGATGCCTTAATGATCGGCTCTGTGGATCTGCTTGCCGGTGGCGAAAATCCACGGATCACCATGAGCGCCCAGATGATAGATTGTGTTGATTCTGCTGTTGTCTGGGCTAACTCCATTTCACACACCGGGGCGGACTTTGCCACCTTTCTTGGCATAGGCAAGATAAATTCCGTGCGGAAGCTGGTAGAAGTTGCCGTAACCGATCTCCTGAAAGGCTTACCCGCTGAGGCCGGTGTACACGATGAGCTGCCAAGACCGTTTGAGCTTGCCCAGGCGAGTTTCTTCCCAAAGGTGTTGAAAGGTGGCCAGAGGACCAACGTGTCAATTGAGGTAAGGGAGATTACAGGAAAGCCCACGGACATCAAGGCCTTTGTCCTTGACACCGAGGTCGAGCTTAAGAGCGAAGACGCACGATGGTATACCGGAACCTTCACTGCTCCGAGCATCGAAGGGATATATTCCCTGAGGGTCTATGTGACAGACCAGGGAAACAGGCTTTTCAGTATGGATGACCTGGCTCGACTGAGAGTTGACAACACCCCGCCCGAGGTTTCCGTTTCATTCCGGCAAAGGCTTATATCGCCCAATAACGATGGCATAAAGGACGACATCCCGTTCTTCCCGGAACTCTTAAAGGCAGATATCCTCGAGGGCTGGAGGGTTGAGATAGCCGATGAAGCCGGAACGATTGTGAGATCGGAAGAGGGCATTGGGATGTTGCCGGGAGGTTTTGTGTGGCGGGGTGAGGACAACAACTTTAGGCGGGTCAAAGATGGGACTTATTTTTGCCAGTTGATATTGGAAGACAAGGCTGGCAACAGGTCAGTTTCACCAAAAGAGACCATAGTGGTTGACACGACACCGCCTGAAGTGGAGCTGGTGCTTGCCGCCGAAGATGATAAGGGGATAACTTTGGAGCTGAAAACCAAAGATGTCAGCAGAATAGTGAGCTGGGAGTTGATCATCTATGATAGAAACGGCGATGAGGCAGGCAGATTTGAGGGCAAGGGGGATATACCAACCAGCCTAAGCTGTGCGTTAAAGGATGCTCAGGAAGGCCCAAACCTGGAAAAAGTGGGCTTTTTGGCCTATTCACTTGAAGTTGGCGATATTGCAGGAAACAGGTTAGAAATAGAAAAAGAACTTCTAAAGCCACCCGAACGAGTGGTACCCGAGAGAGAACCTTCTGAGAAAAAAGAAGTGTGGATCGAGGATTTTTGATATGAGGCTTTGATTCTTATGCAAGGTCGCCTTTTTTCCTTACTAATCAGCCTGTTCTTAGTTGTCTGTCCCGGATGTTATTCCCTTTCCGGTCCAAATAGTTACCAGAGGCCGGATATTGACAAATCAAAGCTCAAGAAGGTGGCGGTTTGCTCTTTCCACAACAACACCCGGGTGGCTGAAGCGAGCAGCATTGTAACCCAGGCATTTATTGCAGGGCTGTTTGAAAGCAAGAAGTTCAAGATCGAATTTCCGGGTAATGTAAGAAGCTTTCTTGTGAGTGAGCGAATTATTGTAAGGACAGGCGTCGATCTTCAAACCATAAGATTCATGGCCAAAAGACTGGGAGTCGATGCCGTTATCTTAGGAGAGGTAGACGAATACATAGGTGTGGATGACAGAAAGAAAGCTGTCATTCCCATGGTTTCCATCAGGTCCAGGATGGTGGATGGCCGGAGTGGCAAGATCTTGTGGATCGCCCACCACAGGAGAACGGGTAATGATTATATCAAAGTTCTCGATTTTGGGAAGGTAAGGTCGGTAGCCGCATTGACCCGAAAGGTTGTCGGCGAAATGATCGAGACCATGCCGTGAGGGGAGGGTTGGTCAGTGATCAGTGGTCAATCGTCAATCGTCAATCGTCAATCGTCAATCGAAAAGGATCATGGTGAAAAAATCATTAGTATTTGCTTTTTTGTTGCTTTTCTGGGTGACCCTTGGAGATCATCGTGCCCTTTATTGTGCTTCTGAGCACACGACGGTTCTTGCGGAAGTAAATGGCAAAAAAATAGACGAAAGGGCCATTCAGGACCGAATCAAGGCCATTCACAGATATAAGCCGCCGACTGAGGGGGGGGCAGGCAGCATCAACGTTTTGGGCCTTCTTGAACAGATGATCGACGAGGGCCTTATAGTCCAGGATGCATACAGGGTCGAACTCGACAGGGATCCTGATTTTGAAAAAAAGCTTGAATCCTACATAAAAAGCCAATCTGTTATTAGATTGAGAAAAGAAGAGGTCCTCGACAAGATAGATATACGTGAGGAAGATCTACTCGACTATTTCAAAAAACACTACGAGAAAGACGGGCCTGCGCCAGAGGGACAATTTGAGAAAAGGAAAATGAAAATCAGGAAGAAACTGAAAAAGGAAAGAGAGAAAGAGTTGTCTGACAACTTTGTTGCAATGTTAAGAGAGCAAGCAGATATCTGGATTGACAGAGACCTGTTTGATTTGCTCGACCCCGAGAAACATTATGCCGGTAATGGGTCGGTGGTAGCACGCGTCAATGGCCAGCCGATCCCCCTTGATGACATGGTGCACGATATGAGAGGGGCATTTCAAAAAAGGGCCAGGATGTACAGCAGATTAGAGACTAATAGCGAGCAAAAAAAGATGCGCGAAGCCTTAAAGCAACAGGTGCTGGATGGCCTGATCACTTATAAGCTGGTCGAGCAGGAGGCATTAAGGCGCAATTACATCAAGGACCCGCCATTCATGGACATTATTACAAAGCGTAAACAAGGTCTGCTTATTAACGAATTCAAGGAAAAAATAATCTATCCCCTTGCCATTCCAACAAAAAAAGAGTTGACAAGGTACTATCAAAAACATATAGACGACTTCAGAAAGGGTTATGAGGTATGGTTTAGAGAGATGATCTTTCAGGTCCGGGAAGATGCCGAGAAGGCCCTGAAGGAACTAAAGGAGGGAGCCAACTTTGAATACTTAGCTGCCCGGGTGTCAGAAAGATGGGGACCGAAGGGAGCGCGCGTGTGGCTTAGCGCTGATCGGTTTCCTCCGGGGATCAGAAAAGAGCTAAACCGGCTGGAGGTCGGGCAGATAAGTGCTGTCCTTGCTGACGGCAGGCATTACAAGATCATAAAACTGAAGGGAAAAAGAGGAGGAGAGCCCGAGGAATTTTCCCGCGTGGCCCGGAGATTGAAGAAAATCGTAGCACAGCAAAAATTCAATACCGTGCTTTCCGATTATTTGGCAAAATTGCGCAAAAGATCCAACATCAAGATCAATAAAAAGGCCCTCAAAAGGATAGAGGAAAACTACAGGACTGAACCCACCGAAGAAGCTGAGACCACAGATTAATATGAAACTAGCAAGGGCAGCATCGTATTCACTGTTACTTGTCGGACTAATCCTTATTGGTACCACTTCTTGCGAGAAAAGAGTCCCCAGGCTTGTCAAAAAGAAGTGTGTTGACTGTCACCAGGAAGAGGCCAAGCAATTTAAAGCGGCAAGAGTCGTGCATTCGCCTGTTTCCAAGGATAGGTGTGAATCCTGCCACAGGCCTCACGGGTTGATCGGTGGCGTGTACTTAAGGGTCAGCGAAAAGGAGCTTTGCTATACCTGTCACAAGGATAGTAAAGCCATGCTTGATAAAAAACATGTCCATGCCCCGGTGAAAGAGGAAAAATGTGTGAGCTGCCACAATCCACATTCGTCCATGAACAAAGACCTCTTAAAAGGTAAGGAGAATGAGCTGTGTTTTATCTGCCATAAAGAGGATATTTATACCAGAAAAACCGCACACCCCCCTTTATCTACCAAGGGATGTTTGGTTTGTCATGATGCCCATGGCTCCGATTATGAGCAATACCTGTTTGACACAAAGAACAATGTATGCGCAAAATGCCATGATTTTAGAAAATCCGGGTTTATCACGGGGCACGCGGGCTATAAGGTAGGAGAGAGCCGCTGCGTATCGTGTCATACGTCACATTCATCTTCCAATCCCAAATTGCTGCACGAATTCATTCATATGCCGCTTGACAAAAACGAGTGCAGCGCCTGCCACCACCATCCGGAATCAGCCGAGCCCTTGAAGGTTGAAGAAAAAGGGGCAAGCCTCTGCTACGGGTGCCACACGGAAAACCAGGCGGCTTTCACAAAGGCCCATGTCCATGCCCCGATTAAAGAAGGCAATTGCCTGTCGTGCCACAGCCCCCATGCCACGGATAACAAATATATGACCCTTTTGCCTGATGGAAAGCTGTGCTATTCGTGCCATAAAGAGACAGAGGAGCTGTTTAAGAGGCAGTATGTGCACAATCCGATAAAAGAGAACAATTGTACCGCCTGCCATAATCCCCATGCATCAAACAACGAATATGAATTAAAAGACCCCGGTAAAATGCTATGCTTCCAGTGTCACAAAAAAGATGATTTTACCTATTCAAATATTCACGACCCTGTTAAGAAAGGAGACTGTGTCGTCTGCCACAACCCCCATGCATCGGATAACAAATTCGAACTTGAGCTGGTTGAGATCGAGCAATGTTACACCTGCCACCAGAAAGAACGAATGCTCTTTGATCGGGTGAATGTCCACACCCCTATAAGGATCGGAAGATGTGTCGTTTGCCACAGCCCCCATTCAATCGACAGGAAGAAACTGTTGATTCAGGCAAAAAAGAAACTCTGCTTTAACTGCCATCAGGGGATGCTGGATGAGGTAAAAGGTGGAACTATCCATCCCTCTTTTGAAAAAGGAGAGTGCCTGAGATGCCACAACGAACACGCCAGTGACAATGATTTTCAACTGATCGAAACAGGAGAAGAGAATTGTTACCGGTGTCATACCAGGATTCAAGCCACTTCAAAAATGAATAGATACAACCACGCCCCGCTCAAACAAGGGGAATGCACGGCCTGTCATAATCCCCATGGGAGCAAGATAAGGGGGCAATTGAACCGACCCGTGGGGAGCCTCTGCCTGTCATGTCATACAGATTTAGGCGTCCATATTGAAAAAGACAAGCACAAGCACACTCCTGCAAAGGAAGGGGCCTGTCTGAAATGCCATGGGCCCCACTATACAAATATTGAGGATTTGCTTACGGCTCAGGGGGCCAGGCTGTGCGAAAGTTGTCATAATCTCGAGGCTTCTGCCATAGCGAATTCCCACAGCAGGATCACGATATCGCAGTCTGATTGTATCGGCTGTCACGAATCACACACTTCGGAGAACAAAGGCTTGTTGCACAAGGTCTTGCACCGCCCATTTGCGGATGGAGACTGTACAGCATGTCATGAGTGATCGGTGATTAGTCATTAGTCATTGGTCACCGGTCATTAGTCATTTGGATGTTGGTAGATCTGGGACTTAAGATGGCTGAGGGGCTGATTTTCTAGGAACAACAAGGGTTATGGTTCGAAGAAAGATTCATTCGGCCTTTTTTCTATTTTTCTGTGCCTCCATAAGCGCCCTGCTGATGGCAGATCAGGCATATGCCGAAAGTACGCAGGTCACCTTTCAGAAATGCTTGAAATGCCATCCGGCTTTGGGGCAGCAAATGGCCTCCAAAGGCGCGCATGTGCCCTTTAAGAAACTTGAATGTTCAAGCTGCCATAACCCTCACACCTCAAACTACGAACACCTGGTCAAAGAGCAGATCGGCAAAGTGTGCAAGAGCTGTCACGAAGGCAAGAAGGGGGTATTTGACAAAAAGTACAGTCACTCCCCGTTTGACGAAGGGGCGTGCCTGAAGTGCCACGAGCCTCATTCATCTAACAAACGGAAACTACTGGTCGCTGAAAGAGCAGATCTCTGTTTTGGCTGCCATGCCAAGAAAGAGGTCCTTTCAAAGAAACACAAGCATGACCCTGTGAAGAAAGGCAAATGCTTAACCTGCCATAGCCCCCACACGTCTGATCATGAAGCCATGCTGAAAAGGAGCCTTACGCAAGCATGCGCTTCGTGTCATTCAAAAAGAATTAGAAGTAAAGAGGCAAAAAAATCACACGGTTATTACCCTATCCAGGATACGAAATGCACATCCTGCCATAATCCCCACGCGTCAAACCATAACAATTTGATCAAGGAAAGCTCGCATAAGCCATTTGCCCGGAAGAAATGTACTCAATGTCACAATCCACCCCGGTCAACAGATCCCCTGGGGGTGAAAGGTGGAGGGATGTCGGTCTGTACTGCTTGCCACACATCGACTGAGGAGGACTTCAGGAAGGTCAATACCCATGTGGGGCAAGGCGTTTTTTGCACAAACTGCCACAGCCCGCACAGCTCAGACCAAGCCCACATGAAAAAGGCAAAAGAAGCAAAGATGTGCACCACCTGTCATGAGGATACAAAAGAGCGGTTAAGAGATAAGAAGAACAAGCACAAGCACCCCTCGGTTATGCAAGGAAAATGCAGCGACTGTCATCGTCCCCACGGGTCGAACTTCAGGCTATTATATGGCGCTGATGAAATCGCCACCTGCACTGACGCTGATTGCCATAAAAGACACGCCACGTTCACTCATCCCATTGGAAAAGATGCCATTGATCCGAGGTCCAAGGCGGAGATTACGTGTATCACATGTCATAACCTGATGGGAAGCCGTCACGATTTTTCGTTGAGATTTGATCGGAAAAAGGAACTCTGTATTCAGTGCCATAAGGGGTACTAATAAGCACAAAAACAAGAAAGAGATAACCACGAAAACGCGAAAAGACGCCTCTTCTCAAGGCGAACGCCGCAAAGCACGAAAAGGCCAACCCAACTAAATGACCACTCAACTATATTTCGTGTTTTCGAACTTTCGTGTTTTCGTGATTAGGTTTTCTGGCGTTCACTTCCCGCCTGTCCGGGTAAGGTGGTAACTATGTACAGAAAGATCAATTTTGTTGTTCCGTTTTTGATCTTCTTGCTGATCGTACCGGCAACAGCGCTTTGCGCGGGAAAAGAGAGGATCAAACACCTTACATCGATTGTTAGAGACACGGAAACAGGCCGTTTGGGCCTGCTAAGCGGTATCTTCTTTGATGAAAACAGGAACAGATTATATGTAACCGATACCACAAACAAACGGATACTCGCCTTTGATCATGACTTGAACTTTGTATCTGAATTCAATGCTGGCGGGGCATTGGAGGCCCCAACCTCCCTGGTAAGAAACAGTAAAGGGCAGTTCCTTGTAGCTGAGCCAACAAAACGGTGTGTCCTCTTTATTGATATTGGACAAAGGTCTGTTAAGCCGATCGATTTTTCTGCCGTTGCCGAAGCCAACAGTATTTATCCCGGCAGTATAGCCGTAGATTCGGCAGATAATCTATATATCGTTGATAAAGCCAACCAGAGGATTCTTGTCTTTGATGCAGATCTACGGTTTGACAGGCAAGTCCTTGTCAAAAGCGGCAAAGGCCTCAGCGATGTGAAGATAGGCTTAGACGGTAATATTTATGCCTTAAATACAATAGACGGATCTATTCGCGTTTTCGACAGCCAGGGAAATCCCCTCCTATCATTCGGAAAGAAGGGCAAAGAGATCGGAAAATTCAAATTCCCCATCGGTCTCGCCGTAGACCGAAAAGGGTTGATCTATGTGGTCGATAAACACAAGCATAAGGTCCTAGCCTTCAATAAAAGAGGTGAGTTTCTGCTGGAGTTTTCACAATTAGGTTGGAGAGAAGGGCGCCTCCATTATCCCTCTTATATCTATGTAAACAAGGCCGGTAGAATCTTTATTGTTGATGGAGGCAACTGCCGTATCAGCATTTTTGAGTAGAAGCTGTTTCAAAACCCTTTAATGAAGAAGAAAACCCCCGCCGAACCGGAAGAAGCCCAATCTTGCGTGTCCAGCGGAGGCTCTTCGAGCAAGGAAAACCGTGGTTGGCACTCCTTACCCGCATTATCGTGTATCAAGATTGCGGCAATTGGTCAATGGCAAACTTAAACCGGCCTTTTTCTAGCCTCTTGGCCTGGCAAAGATACCAACCTTCATGCGGTCAAAGTGCCCTGTCCTAAGCCAAACCGCAACAAAACATTTAATCTTTAAGTCCCCTCCACGGAAAAAACACCCCTTTCATAAGCTCTGGGATTGTAATCTTCGTAATCTATGTTATATTGATCTATATCATTGCTCATCTTCAGCCTGCAACCAGGAAAACAAAGCGGCAAACCTGCAATATACAAAATCGCGCAACGATTTTTGTAATCAGCTACGGAGGGCTCATGACAAAATTAGTAAGACGCTACAAGGTAATGCTTGGGGTGTTGCTGTTTCTCTCCCCCATGCTTTGGGTAGGAATCAGCGGCGTTCATCAAGGTCTGTTGGCTGGTACGGACAAAACCTACGAAGAGCTCAAAGTGTTTAGTGACGTTCTTGATATCATAGAAAAAAACTTTGTGGATCCTGTGGACTCAAAGAAGCTCATCCGCGGTGCGATCCGGGGTATGATAAGCTCTCTTGATCCACACTCTGCATTTCTATTGCCGGAATCGTACAAAGACCTTCAAATAGAAACCAGGGGTCAGTTCAGCGGCATTGGCATTGTTATTACCATACAACACAACATGGTCACGGTTATTTCTCCCATTGACGGAACACCGGCGTACAAGGCAGGAATAAAGGCTGGAGATCAAATCATCAAGGTAGACGGGGAAGAGACCAAGACCATGATGTTGTGGGAAGCGGTCAGGAAGATGCGCGGCAAGAAGGGCACCTCTGTGGTGATTACTATCAGGCGAAAAGGAGTACCCGAGCCGATTGATTTCAGTATTGTGCGGGACATCATTCCGCTGGAGAGTGTGCGCTCTCATCTACTCAAACCCGGTTACGGCTACATACGGACTACGAACTTCAGGGAGAACACTGCTGATGATGTAAAGGCGGCCCTGAAGAAGCTGGAATCTGGCAAGACACCCTTGAAAGGATTGATTCTAGACCTTCGTGATAACCCGGGAGGGCTCCTTGATCAGGCGATTAAGGTCGCAGATATCTTTCTGGACAAAGGCCCAATTGTCTCAATCAAGGGACGATTAAAGGCCCATTCGAAGGTCTATTCCGCCCACCGTGACAAGGATAAACATTCGCATCCGATCGTGCTCTTAATCAATGAAGGGAGCGCAAGCGCATCAGAGATTGTAGCCGGGGCTTTGCAGGATCATGACCGTGCTCTCGTGCTGGGCACCACCTCGTTTGGAAAAGGGTCTGTTCAAACAGTCGAGCCATTGCGAGATGGCTCAGGCTTGAAACTAACCATAGCACGGTATTACACCCCCAACGGCCACGCAATACAGGCTCGAGGGATTGTCCCGGATGTTTTGGTCGACCAAAGATATGTCTCCAGAAATGAAGGAAAGAAACACCCCCACATGAAGGAAAAGGACCTGAAAAACCATATTTCAACTGAACCCGAAGATGATTTGTCAAAGGAAATAAAAGAGAAAATTCTGGAAATACGGGGGGTCAAGGTACCCGGTGAAGATGCCTCGGATGTGGTAAAGCGCCTCCTTGCAGAGGATAATCAGGTTCGAAGGGCGCTTGACATTCTTACAAGCTGGCAAATATTTTCAAAGATGTCCCATTAAACCGATACCATGGTCAGTCGGACAAGGACCACGAACAAGAAGCAGGGCAACGTCAAAGTAGATTCTAATTTGTCAAATTAGAAGGATTGCACAGACGCTTAAATCCGTACTGTTTTCAAGGCGTGAGCCGCAAATCCGAATACCCGCCTGCCAACGCCTGAGACAGCATTTAGCTTATGTGCCGGCATCTCTGGCAATGGCGGACAGGTCGAAATCCGAAACAATTTCAAGATCCGAATATCAAATGACCAAAACATTTCCGGCATCGCTGCAATATCTATTTGAAACTTTAGAAGATATCCTTTGTTTTGAATTTGGGATTTGGGTCATTCGTATTTGTTTCGGCCTGCCCTGGCGCGACATG
>JAUWXF010000066.1 GCA_030616475.1 Desulfobacterales bacterium | reverse complement strand
TCCTTTGTTTTGAATTTGGGATTTGGGTCATTCGTATTTGTTTCGGCCTGCCCTGGCGCGACATGTCTGGATGATTGTGCTGCCCATGTAAGCCAGGTCTGGGCCAGGGATTTCGTGCTTCGAGTTTCGCATTTACCAAAAATTGATTACGCGAATAACTTCGTTACTTCAATGGGTTACCTCTTTAAATGACGTGGCCTTGAACAAGAAGCGCCGCACCGGAAAGAAGAAAGCCTCTCAAAAAAAAACCACCCGGGTGGGGCTTGTCATACTTGGCCTGGTCTTTATTGGAATTTTTGGCTACGCGCTGTATCGCTTGTTCACCTCAAGGTACACCAATACACCTTTATTACCCATCTTTGAGACGTATCCTTCCAAGGGTATAGAAGCCGAAATCAAACACTTAGATCGGTGCATCTATGATGCACTCTTGGCCTTGAATATTCCTGCCGGGGACGTCACATTCAAAACAGTCGAACCAAAGAGAGATAGTGAGGGGCTTTGGGATTTTTCAGAACTCGACATACTTCTTCCAAGAACTCTTTCACACAGCAGTATTAAAGAAGCTTTTCTAGCCCGGCTCTCTGAACGGATACCAGGCGAATCGATCCGATTTGCCCTTGGAACCCAACTACAGCTAATCCTTGATCTCTCTATCAACGCACATCACACTCATCGCATTGTCTTTGTTAAGCTCAGGGAAAAGAAGCCTGCGGTGCCTTTACCTTCAAGTCTTCCCAGGGTCGCGATCATTATCGATGACCTGGGGTATGATGAAAAGATTGCTTCAAAGTTCCTGGTTCTTGATGGTGTGATGTCTTTTTCACTGCTTCCACACAGTCCCTTTCAAAAAAGCATTGCTGCAACAATTCACCACACCGGTCGAGATATCCTTCTCCATCTTCCTATGGAACCCGTGGAGTATCCCGAGGTCGCCCCGGGAGCCGGGGCACTCCTTTCCACAATGGCGCCCGACGATCTCTTGGATCAACTTCGAAGAAACTTGGATGCAGTCCCATTTGCCGTGGGCGTAAACAACCACATGGGTTCCCGGCTTACCCAAGACCCGGCAAAAATGCGCCAGATATTCACCATCCTGAAAAAACGGAACCTGTTTTTCATAGACAGTCTTACCAGCCCTCGCTCGTGCTGTGAGCGGGCGGCCGACCTGTTGAAACTGAAATTTGCACAAAGACAAGTCTTCTTGGACCACGTTCAGGACCCAAATGCGATCCGTTTCCAGATAAAACGGCTTATCAGTATAGCCAGAAAAAACGGCAAGGCGATTGGAATCGCGCACCCCTATCCTGCCACATGGGAAGTACTTAACGAGGAGCTACCAAATATCAAGACCGAGGTGGAGCTGGTCAGGATTTCTGACCTGGTGGGATAGCAGCAAAGGCCTGAACTTAGTTCGCTTCGCTCACAATTGGAATGAGGGCAAACTACTTTCTCTTAGATTCCCACGGGAGGATGAAGATGACCCCAAAACGTGTTGCTTTGCTGGTGATGGTCTTACTCTTTGTCGTTTTTGTTGTGCAGAATGCCCATTTCACAACCTGGCCTTGTCTGCAACAGCATCCATCAGTTTCTTAAAAGAGGCGTTGAAGGCAGCTACCCCTTCCTCTTGGATCTCATCACATATTTTATCCAAGTCTATTCCTTGCTGCTGTAGCAGATCAAGGTATTGTCTTGCTTTATGCAAACCTTCTTCGATCGTCAATCTCGGGGTGCCATGGTCTAAGAAGGCCTCAAGCGTGCTGTGTGGAAGGGTGTTAATGGTGTCTTTGCCTATTAGCTCATCCACATATTTAACGTCGCTATATACAGGGTTCTTTGTGCTGGTGCTACCCCAAAGCACCCTCTGTATGCGCGCCCCCTTTGAAGCCTCGTCGGCAAAAACGCCCTTATGAAACAATTCCTTAAATCTTTGGTAAATCATCTTGACGTTCGCCACAGCGATCTTACCCTTAAGGCGATCTATCCTAAAATCCTCAACTATCTTATCAACTTTAGTATCTACCCTACTTACAAACACACTTGCAACCGAACAAACCTTCTCCACAGAATTGCCGTCCCCAAGTCTCTCTTTTAGGCCATCTATGTAAGCCATAGCGCTCGCTTCATAGTGCCTTAAGGAAAATAGAAGAGTGACATTAATATTGATACCCTCTCGAGTAAGGACCTTTACAGCCTTACAACCCTCCTCGGTCCCAGGGACCTTAATCATAAGGTTGGGCCTGGCCACTTCGTTATGGATTCTCCTCGCATCGTCAATGGTCTTCTCCGCGTCATCAGCGTAATCAGGATCCACCTCAAGGCTTACATAACCATCCCGGGCCCCACTTTCTTCATAGGTATCGTATAGCAGGTCCGCTGCAGATTGAATATCCTGTCTGGTGATGAAGTCACGGATCTCATCAGGTGACTTACCTGCCCCGGCCAGTTCTTGTATCGAAGAATCATATACCGAAGATCCGTTCACTGCTTTTTCAAAAATACTCGGGTTGGAAGTGACCCCTATAATGCCAGAACGAAACAGCCTCTCAAGCTTGCCGTTCTGTATTAATCTCCGATCTATATTGTCATACCATGGGCTCTGCCCGACCGCTAACAAGGTCTCTAAATTATTATTGGTAGCCATATTATCCCTCAACACCTCCTGTCGAAGTTGCCTTTATTGCGTCCTTATCAAATTTCTGCTTGGGCCCAGAACGTACAGGTTAGAGTATGTTATCTATTAGCCCATAAAGAGTCAAGTATAGATTACAGACCACCGGATCTGTGTGTGCTTAACCATATACTTAACAAGGCAAATTGCTTTCTTGTCACGAATTTGCTATGATTTCCTTTATAAGACTGTCCTATCTCATCAGATGTAGAAAAAATGTAACCGTTCATGGGATGGCGTGTTTATTGGAACGTCCTGGCGCAAACCCTTCTTTTTTCCGTGACTTAGTAAGGGGGTAACCCGCGGCTCAGCCTCCGGCGGAAAACGAAGACGGAAGACGGAGGCGACCGGAGCTAACCTAATTTCTGTGTTCGTATTTGTGTTGATATTTTTTTGATAATTCATTAGGTTCTCAAAATATATAAAAAGGTTCGTTGTGTAACTCTTTTCTTGTAAAATTATGAACACAAAATCAAAAATATTTCTTTTTTATTTCAATATATTATTTTATTTTTCAACATATTAGACAGCCCTTATTAATTTTACTATACTTTATTAAAACATAGTAATAAATAAGAGAGTAGAGGAGTAGCTTATGGAATTTAGGATCAAAAAAGAGACTATCCTGAATGCATTGACAAAAGTACAAGGAATTACAGGAAAAAAAACCAATATTCTAATTACCTCCAATGTGTTGCTTTCTGCAAAGGAATCTATGATCTCCATACGGGCTACTGATCTTGAAATGGCATTTAAGGCTTTATATGAAGCTGAGGTGTTGCGAGAAGGTTCAACGGCTGTTCCTTCAAGAAAGGTATACGAGATCGTAAGAGCATTTCCCAGTGACATGCTTGCCATAAAGGAAATTGAAAACAAGTGGATACAGATAGCGGATAAGAAGCTTGAATACAAGATTGTAGGTATGGACCCTGATGATTTTCCAGGCTTGCCCGATATTGCAGGTGTTGAGTTTTTTGATATTTATGTGAATGTATTTAATAACATGATCAGTAAGACCATATACAGCGTGCTTGGCGATGAAGGACGTGCTCAGCTTGCGGGTATCTGTTTTGAGACTATAACCACAGGTGATGTCAATAAAATCCGTATGGTATCAACCGATGGTCACAGACTTTCCAAGATAGATTATGTTATTGGGGATGACAAATCCGCTTTGGCCGGACTAAAAGACGGTGTTATTCTACCAAAAAACGGGACTATAGAGGTCTTGAAAATCTTAGAAGGAGGAGAGTTGGTTCAAATAGGATTTAAGGATAATAATTTTATTGTAAAGAAACCTGCCCGCAATGCTTCGCAACGCGAGACAGGCGGGGATGAAGAGGTGCTTATCATAAGGTTGATTGAAGGTGAATTTCCAGATTATGAAATGGTTATTCCGAAAACAGGCCGGAATGAGATGAATGTACAAAAGGAAGATTTTCTAATGATGTTAAGGAGGATGTCCATACTCTCTTCTGAAAAATATTCCGGGGTTCGTTTCAAGATAGATAAGGATAAACTTGAGACCACAACCACAAATCCCGAGATAGGAGAAGCAAAAGAGATTATCTCTGTATCGTATAATGGAGAACCACTTGAAGTAGCTTTTAATCCGAGATATTTTATTGAGACTCTGACCAGCATGGACAGTGAGGAAGTGGTGGTAAGGTTTAAGGACGAAGTGAACCCGTGTACGATAGAAGGGGATGGTGATCCGGGTTTCTTGAGTGTGATTATGCCAATGAGAGTATAAAAATGGAAGATACTGATAAAATACCTGTCCGCCATCGCTCTCGCTCAGGCGAGCGTGAGGTAGGCAGTGGGTATGATGCGGATAAGATAAAGGTCTTAGAGGGTCTTACGGGAGTGAGGAAGACACCTTCTATGTATATTGGCAATGTTGATGTGGAAGGTCTTCATCATCTCGTCTTTGAAGTGGTAGACAATAGTGTGGATGAAGCGTTAGCGGGGTATTGCGATTATATAAAAGTATCGATTCATTCGGACAATAGCGTCAGTATAGAGGATAATGGGAGAGGAATACCGGTGGGAATTCATAAAACCGAGAAAATTCCAGCAGTTGAAGTCGTTATGACAAGACTTCATGCTGGCGGAAAGTTTGACCATGACTCTTACAAGGTGTCTGGTGGATTACATGGTGTGGGTGTGTCTGTTGTGAACGCCCTTTCGAGTTTACTTGACGTAGAAATTCGTACAGGTGGAAAGGTTTATTATCAGTCTTATGAGAAGGGGAAAAGTACATGTGCGGTTGAGGTTATAGGAAAGACGAAGAGAAGAGGGACAAAACTACACTTTATACCAGATCCCGAGGTATTCAAGACCGTCAATTTTAGTTTTGATATCATATCTCAACGGTTGCGGGAACTTGCGTTTTTAAATAAGGGCCTTACGATCCTGCTTGAAGATGAGCGGACAGACAAGAGAAAAGAATACTATTATAAAGGCGGGATAGTATCTTTTGTGGAGTATCTTAATAAGGGAAGAACACCGTGTAATAAGAAACCTATTTACATGGAAGCTGAAAGGCAGGGTGTTTCCGTTGAGGTGGCAATTCAGTACAATGATACATATACCGAGAGAATCTTCTCCTTTGCGAACAACATTAATACCCAGGAAGGTGGATCCCACGTTGTTGGATTCAAGTCGGCCCTGACGCGTACTATCAATCATTATGCATCTAATAGCAATCTACCTAAAAACCTTCAAGAAAAGTTGAGCGGGGAGGACGTCAGGGAAGGATTGACTGCTGTTATTAGTATCAAGCTCAGGTCTCCCCAGTTTGAAGGCCAAACCAAGACAAAGCTTGGCAACAGCGAAGTTAAAGGATTAGTCGAAGCCCTGGTGAATGAAAAACTCGGCACCTTTCTAGAGGAAAATCCGGGCGAAGCAAGAAAGATCATAACAAAGGTTGTTGAGGCCGCGCGGGCCAGAGATGCGGCCAGACGTGCAAGGGATATAGCCAGAAAAAAGGGCGCCTTGGCAGATGGAGCACTTCCCGGGAAACTATCAGATTGTCAGGAGACGGATCCAGCCAGCAGGGAGATTTTTATTGTGGAAGGAGACTCGGCTGGTGGCAGTGCCAAACAGGGGAGGGATCGGAGGTTTCAAGCGGTGCTTCCTCTAAGAGGGAAGATAATCAATGTGGAGAAGGCCCGCTTTGATAAGATGCTAAAGAGTGAGGAGATCAAGACCTTGATCACCGCGCTTGGCACGGGTGTGGGCCGTGAGGAATATAGTATTGAAAAATTGCGATACCATAAGATCATTATTATGACGGATGCGGATGTGGATGGATCTCATATCCGAACCCTTCTTTTGACGTTCTTTTATCGGATGATGCCCGACTTAATTGACAGGGGTTATCTCTATATTGCGCAGCCCCCACTCTTTGGGGTAGGAAAAGGGAAGGCCGTTACTTATATTAAACATGAAGACGGGCTAGAGGAGCTTTTAATGAAGCGGATCTGCGATGATAAGAAGGTTATGGGGAATAAGGGGTGTTTCTTGTTGGAAAAGAAAGACCTATATAGATTTCTTGGCAAACTGACAGACTATGGTAAACTGATTAATAGGCTGGGACGACGTGGCTTTGATAGGGGATTGATAGAGCTTTTGATCGAGAATAATGTAAACAATAGAGACTTTCTTCAAGACAAGGAGGCAATGACGGTTTTGATGCAGCGCCTGGGCTCCACAGGGTACCGTGTGGGCGAGTTACTCAGAGACGAGGAGCACAACATATATGAGTTTATGATTAGCGCACAGGGAAACGAGGAGCTGCGAGGAAAGGTTGGTTGGGAGCTTGTTTCATCTGCTGACTTTCAAAAAGCACATGTGTTATGGAAAGATATTTCCTTGTTTGATAGGCCCCCTTTTCAGGTATATCATAACAGTAAAGAAGCGGTTTCCATAGACGACAAAGACAGACTCCTTTCCTATCTCTTGGCGGATGCTAAAAAAGGACTTTCAATCCAGCGCTATAAAGGGTTAGGGGAGATGAACCCGGATCAGTTGTGGAATACGACCATGGATCCACAAAATCGAACCCTATTAAAGGTTAAGATAGAGGACATGTTTGAAGCCCATGATATCTTCACCGTGTTAATGGGTGGAGATGTGGATCTCAGACGGCAATTCATAGAGAACAATGCATTAGAGGTTAGGAGTTTGGATATATAGACACGGGTTTATCGGGTTTATTATGAGGTTGGTTTCCATAGAGGCTAGGGATTTACCGGACGCTTGGTTTCAGTGTGTCTATGAGATTATGGATAAAGGCTATGAATATGTCATTGATCATGGCAGCTATGCTGGACAAAAACGCCTTGAGTTTGACTATGTTACGGTTCATATCAGATATCCTGGGGTGCGGCCGCTGATTCCAGATATCCCCCCATCCCTGGGCATACCCAATCCGGTTGCAGATGGATATGTTGAAGAGTACCTCCCATATTTGATGACCCCCCAAAAAAAGCCAAATGAGGATTACACATATGGCGAACGCTTGGCGGGGTGGTGTTATCTTTGCTTGGTAGATGGACAGGACCAAAAAGTGGAGCCCCAGAGGGGGGGGGCGATGCAACGGTTGGTTGAAAGGCGCGTCGTGAACCAGATCGAGGAGGTCATTAGGATGTACAGGATAAACGGGTACGGGACGAATCAGGCTGCTATGACGGTTTCGGTTCCATCCGATATTCTGCTTGGTGACCCTCCTTGCCTTAGGCATATTGACACTCGTATCCGAGACGGGAAACTTCATTTTATGGTCTATTTTAGATCCTGGGATTTGTGGAATGGATTTCCGGCGAACCTGGGTGGAATTCAGCTCCTAAAGGAATACATGGCAGCAGAAATAGGCGTGGAAGACGGGGAGATAGTTGCTGGCAGCAAAGGGCTTCACCTCTACGACTATGTTTGGGAGTTGGCCCAACTCAGGACAATGGGTACCAGCCTGCCAGAGGCTGGGCCGCCCGATATTGCAAGGCCCGCCCGGCATTCGCCTGAGGCCTGCCCGCTTGCCACTGCCTCGCGGCGCGGACGGGCAAAGCCGATGGCGGACGGGCACGAGCCAGCAGGCAATGATGGGTAGGTGAACCGCCCAACCCCAGGGGTCTCACCGCGCCGCACTTTTTAGGAAATAATGATGTGCCTTTGGTTATGAGCCTCACGCACCAGTTTGGTACCAACCGATGTGGAACACAAGGCACAAAGATATTCATATTTATCACCTTCAGGGAGGATAAGGAGTAAGCGTTTGTGTACCGGGACGGCACGGTTACATTGAGGACAATAGAGTTCGGTTGCATCAAAGTCCTTAAAGGCTTCTTCCTTGATATAATCTGTCGAAGGAAAAGGGTCCCGACTATAGATGAATCTATGTTGCATGGCAGCGCCGTTTTAGATTATAGGCTATTTCACAATATAGTAACCTTTCAGAATTTCTACAAGTCATTTATTATCTTCCCCGGGGGGAATAGAATAGAGGGGATCTAATGGAGATCAAGAAGGTAGATCACATTAGAGCTGCTATGGTGTGTTGAGCGAGCTCGTGTGTAAGAAAAGAACAGCGGAAAAGGATTGACATGGTCAATACATTGTGTTTAAATTGCGCCTTTTAAGTGATTTAATCGCCCGATACCATAAGAAAAAGATGCCGGTTTAGTGCAGCACAAACGTAGCAGTTCATGAAACGGACCTATCAACCAAGCAGAATTAAGCGCCGTAGAGACCACGGATTCCTGTCAAGGATGTCCACGAAGCAGGGAAGAAAGATCATAAAGCGCCGTCGTGCGAAAGGGAGGAAGCGCTTGACCGTGTAAGGGCTTAGAAAGACCTTGGGAACTTTTTCATTAACAAAGCCAGAACGCCTTTTGAGACGACAGGATTTTGAGAAATTGTCCAGGTATGGCGAGAGGGTTGACGGTGAGCATTTTATTGTAGTGTACGCCCACAATGGTCTTGGGAAATTGCGCTTAGGGGTTGCGGTAAGTAAGAGGGTTGGGCGTGCCGTGACACGCAATCGTGTCAAGCGGTTGGTGCGAGAGTATTTTCGTCTGCACAAGGTTTTGTTTGCTGACAGTTATGATGTGAAGGTCATAGCAAAAGCTGGTACTTCTGGCCTGTCCTCTTGGCAAATCAAAGGGGCGCTGGAAGCTATCGTTCGCGATATATTAAGGGATTGCAAGCATGAGGCCGTTTCTGCTGGCACTCATTAGAGCCTATCAATACATCCTTTCACCACTCTTCACACCGGCATGTCGCTTTCACCCAACCTGCTCGGAGTATGCATTGCAGGCCGTAAAACGTCACGGCGCATTAAGGGGGTCCTGGATGGCTCTGGGAAGGATCTTACGGTGCCATCCCTTTCACGCTGGGGGGGTTGATCCTGTTCCATAGAAAAAAGAGGGTTTACCTGCCCGCCACCTGCCCGCCAGTGCCATGTGTTTCGGCATTGCAGTTGCCCGGCGAGCGTGGCGCTGGCAGGCGGGGGCGGGTGGCAGGCGGGTCGCTCTCGCCCGTCCGCCATCGGCTTTGCCCGTGCGCGCCGCGAGGCAGTGGCAAGCGGGCAGGCCTCAGGCGAATGCCGGGCGGGCTCAGGCGAGGCGGACGCGGGCGCACCGGTCGAATTGTTTTTGAGAGTCTATTTCATCAAAGGAGAACCGATCCATGTCAATGGAATTGAGGATGTTATTGGCAATAGTTTTGTCATTTGGGGTATTCTTCTTGTACCAGGTAGTCTTTGAGAAAGAGGCCCCATTGGAAAAGAAAGTGCCGCCCGAGAAAGCAGAAGGGGTGAAGAAGCAGACCTTTGCAATGGATGAAGATGTCAGACCCCTATATGAACAGCCATCACAAGGAGAAATAGGCATTCCAGGACCATTGCGAAAAGGGAGAACGATAACTGTTTCAACGCCTTTTTATGTGGCAGAATTTACGGAAAACGGTGGGGCACTCAAGACCTTTAAGCTGAAAAACTACAAGGAAAGCTCACGGACTGACGCCCCCATGAAGGAACTCATCCGGTTATTAGATGAGCCTGAATATACCCTTGGGGTCTCTTTTCTAGGAGGAAGTGTAAATGGGTTGAAAGAGGCAGTTTTTGATGCGGTCGCGGGGAGTGATTTCGTGGGTGTCACCGAGAGAAGCAAGCGCCTGATCTTTACCTGGACATCATCAGAGGGTGTTACGATTCTCAAAACCTACACCTTTTCGCCAGACACCTATGAAATAAGCCTGGAAATTAAGGTGAGAAACCTTTCTCCTGAGGCAATAGATAACAATTTAACCATTTCTTTGAAAAACAGCCTCAAAGGGGCCGAGGAATCCAGATATGTGTTTTGTGGTCCCGCGGCTTTGATCGACGGAGAGCTTAAAGAGATCAAGATTAAGAAAATCGCCAGTCAAGACAAGTATCTAGGCCGTATAGCGTGGATGGCTTATGAGGACCAGTATTTTGTGTCAGCCATAATACCGCAAGAGGCCCGGGAGGCGAGCCTGGGGCTTGGGATAACACCCACGGAGGTCCTTGAAACCGTTTATATAGACCCTTCGGGGCCTGTACCACCCAGAACGGAGCGGACTTACCAGTACACGGTCTATTTCGGTCCAAAGAGTCTCGAAACGCTCGGTTCCGTGGGGGCAGACCTTGCAAAAGTCGTCGATTTCGGGTTTTTTGATATCATTGCAAAGCCGCTGCTACATGCCATGAACTTCATGCATCGGTACATTCCCAACTATGGCATCGCCATCATCATTATTACGATTTTTGTGAAGATACTCTTCTGGCCGTTGAGCAACAAAAGCTATAAGTCTATGAGCCAGATGAAAAAGTTGCAGCCCAAGATGGCAGAGCTCCGGGCCAAGTACAAAAACGACAAGAAGAAGATGAACCAGGAATTGATGAATCTTTACAAGCTGTACAAAATCAACCCCCTGGGCGGCTGCCTCCCAATGGTTTTGCAGATACCCGTATTTTTTGCGTTTTACAAGATGTTGTACCAGGCCATTGAATTAAGGCATGCTCCATTTTTGTGGTGGATCGACGATCTGTCTGCACCCGACCGGTTGTTTAGCTTCAACTTCGAAATACCGCTGATGGCAGCACCTTACGGGATACCCGTGTTGACCATTATCATGGGTGCATCGATGTTTTTCCAAATGAAGATGTCTCCGCCACCCGGGGACCCCACACAGGCCAAGATGATGATGCTCATGCCAATCTTTTTTACGTTCATATTCATAAACTTTCCGTCAGGGCTTGTCTTATACTGGCTGGCAAACAACATCCTTTCGATGGTTCAGCAGCATTACATTACCAAGAAAACAGCTTGATGACGGAGGTATCAATCCCATGTTGGCTAGCTATGAATTCAAGGGAAAAACAAAAGAAGAGGCTGTGAGGAGGGCGTGCGAGGAACTGGACGTTTCTGAGGAGCAACTTGAAATCGAAGTGCTTTCTTATGGCTCCACAGGGATATTCGGACTGGTAGGTGCTAAGAAGGCTCAAATAAGGGTGAGCCTGCGGGAAGCCCTAGAAGCCGGAATCGATGAGGAGAAACCTGGCACAAGGGATGACACACAAGAGGTTGCCGAGATAGCCAAAAGAACATTGGAAGACATACTCTCTTTTATCCTGGATGACGCTACAGTCTCAGTCGCCAAATCTCCTCATGGTATAAGGCTTAAGATAGGGGCGAGCAACCCGGCCATCCTTATCGGGAGGCATGGCAGGACGCTGGATGCTCTCCAATACGTCGTTCGTAAGATCGTCAGGAAAAAGAACATGACGAAGGTTGGTATTTCCTTTGATGTGGAGGGATATCGGGACAGACGAAAGGCATCACTGACGCAGTTCGCCCTGCGCCTTGGAGAAAAGGTTAAGCATTCTGGCAGGCCGGCTACTATCAGCCCGATGAATTCCTATGACCGAAGAATTGTACATATTGCATTGAAAGATGATGCCTCGGTGAGAACCCAGAGCAAGGGTAGCGGATTGTTCAGAAAGCTGGTTATCTTACCACAGAAGAAGAAAAGATAATCGACAAACAGACGCAGACCGTCCCGCGGATTGCGTTCTAACGCAGAGCGTCGGAACCAGAAGAAGGGAAACTATGCTTCTTCCCCCAACTTGATTGTACAGGAATTTCTTTTTTTCGAGCGGCGAAGCCGCGTTACATAAAATCGCATAAGAATTTAGCCTTTTGAAAAGATCGCGGCTTCAACGGCGATCAAATCTTAATCTGTGTAAAACTCGCGTCCAAGTGAGCGTAAAGAAAGAACAGCTACTCTCTTTTGAATAAGGCCGACAAGGTCGGGATTTTGTTCAGCTCTGAAAAGGCGTCCTGCAACTGACTGTTCTTTCTTATCGCTCACTAATACGCTCAGAGAGTTACACAAATTAAGATTTAACCGCCGCTTCAGCCTGTTTCGGTGTGTTTCGTAAGGCTAAGAGGAGAGGAAAAAAATCCGCAATCCGCAATCCGCAATCCACTATCGAGATAGCGATACCATAGCAGCGGTTGCCACCCCTCCGGGAGCCGGTGGTATCGGTGTTGTGAAGATTTCCGGGCCACGGGCAATCCCCATTGCGCTTCCTCTGTTGCATCCTTCAAGAGACCTGTCGCGTCTAAGATCTCACCATTTGTATTATGGATCTATCATTGATCTTGAAACTGAAAAGACCTTGGACGAAGTCCTTTTTACGGTCATGAGGGCCCCTCGTACTTACACCAGAGAGGATGTGGTGGAGATTCAGGCTCACGGGAGTAGATGTGGGCTGGGAGTGATTTTGGAGTTGGTGATAAAGCGAGGGGCGCGCTTGGCAGAACCCGGGGAATTTACCAAGCGGGCTTTCCTGAATGGTCGCATCGATCTTAGCCAGGCGGAGGCCGTCATTGAAGTGGTGACGGCCCAGACAGCCGAGGGCCTGGAACTTGCTGCAAGACAGTTGAAAGGCCACCTTTTCCAGGCAATTCAGCCGATTCGAGGGCAAATCGAGACCATGCTTGTGGAAGTAGAGGCTGCTATAGATTTTCCAGAGGACGTGGAGGATATCATCCATCCGGAACTGTTTGCCCAAAGGATGATACAGGATGTCATCGGGCCCCTGGAGGGATTGCTGGAACATTACGACGAAGGGCATGTCTATCGGGAGGGCGTGGCTGCCATCATAATCGGGTGTCCCAATGTGGGAAAGTCCAGCTTGATGAACAGGCTCCTTCAAAAAGAGCGCTCGATTGTCACCGCCGTTCCGGGGACCACGCGCGATTTTATTGAAGAGACTGTCAATATCAGAGGGATACCAATGAGGCTTATTGACACGGCTGGCCTGCATGATACGGACAACGACCTGGAGGCCGTGGGGATTCGGTTCACAAGACAGCAGCTGGACGAAGCAGATCTCGTGCTGTTTATGGTGGATTGCAGCATGCCTTTGAGCAGCGAAGACGTGCAGATTTATGATCTGGTGCGCAACCGAAAGACTATCCTGGTGATCAACAAGATAGATCTTGGGCACAATGGTCTGGTTAGAAAGATTGTTGAGCGCCTTCAGGGGCTTTTGTGGGTCGAGATCTCCGCTTTGTATGACAGGGGTATTGAAGAATTGAAAGCCGCGGTGTTTAGGGAAGTCACGCACCAGAGCGGACCCGCTGATCTTCCCGCGATCGTACCAAATCTGCGGCACAAGGTGGCGATCGAAAAGGCCCTGACAGCCTCAAGGAATGTGGTGGAGGGCTTTGGAACAGGACGGCCTGCGGAGCTGGTGGCCGTTGATCTCAAGGAGGCCCTTGATGCCTTGGGTGAAATCATCGGAATGACTACCACAGAGGAGATTCTTGATCAGATCTTCAGCCGGTTCTGTATTGGGAAATAGCCTAGTGCAGTGTCTCGAAAGTTCTACGTTCGATTTTGGCAATTTAACATGTTGACGAAACGCATCAACCGTTTCGAAAATACGAATATCGAAATCCGAAATCCGAAACAATATCAAAATACGAATGTTCGAAATTCAAAACAAATGCGGTCTGGTGGTGTCCCTTTCCGTTTTTGTCATTGAGATTTCTGTCATTTGAATTTGTTTCGTGCTTCGATATTCGAATTTCGGATTTCAATGCTGGTGCAAAATGGATGAAATACAGTATTATTTCAAATTGCCATTCTGAAATGCAGAATTTATGAAACAAAGTACTAGTGCCAGCCGACACCTGTGGGCTTGATCTTTCAAGAAGCACATAGCTGGCCGCCACTTTGCCGGTTGGCTTTGGCCACACGCTCCAAAAACCTCTTAAACCAGCTCTTCTTCTTGCTCTTTTTTGGTTTCGTTGAGCTCTTGCCTCTGGACATGATACGATTCCTCTTTTGAGCGGCGAAGCCCTCCGGGGCGTAGGCCCTACGGGCCTGAGGCCGCGTTATATAAAATCGCGGAGCGATTTTATAACTTGACAACAAGATGTTAGCGCACTACACGGGGTGACTGTCAAGAGATAAAGAAACTGATAGCGGATCTGCCATGAGTACCAAAGAGCATAAGGCCCATGCCCCAAAATCGCTTGTACTTGCCATTGTCACTGTATCCAGCACCCGCGGCCTTGCCCATGACAAGAGCGGACACTGGATGAAAAAACGGGCCGAGAAGAAAAAGCATAAAGTGGTTTTTCACGAGGTGATCCCTGACAACAAGGATGTCATTGCAGATACGATCCGCACGGTAATTCAGGAGCATAGCCCTCATGCAATACTGGTAACCGGAGGCACGGGAATCAGTCCTGCTGATGTGACCATTGAGGCTGTCCGACCCATGTTCACCAAAGAACTGACTGCTTTTGGGTCGCTGTTTAGTCAGTTGAGCTATGAAGAAATCGATTCGGCCGCCCTGCTGTCCCGGGCCACAGCAGGCCTAGTCGGTCAAACCCTGGTCTTTTGCATGCCCGGCAGTCTCAAGGCCTGCAAGCTTGCGTGCAAAGAACTCATCTTCCCTGAACTGGGGCACGTCGTAAAGCACGTGCATCAAGGTTAGCTACTCTTACTTTTCCTGCGATTGTTTCTACGTTTGTTCATTGAACAGTTGTTGAAGACCGGCAAATGATTTCAGCGGGAAGACATGAAGTTTTTGGTTCTTCTATTCCGGTAAAACCGCCAAGAAAAGATCCACAGGGACCATGTAGATATGATTGGTATCATCAATTTCCAGGCGATCCTTCGTCAAAAGGAGCCCTCCTTTTACCTTCTTCAGCCCCCTTTTGTCATCAGAGGTTATTTGCGACTGATATTTCACCTCGGCATACAACTCGATCTTGCCGTTCCGCGCGCAGATGAAATCGATTTCTCCTCGATTTCGCCAGAAGGCTACCCAGCCAAAATGACGCATAAGATGTCCGGCTACCACACCTTCTACCAGTCTTGATATCCTTAAAGGATCGGAGACAATTTGTTGAGCGAAATCGAAATAGTTGCTGTAGCCTGAGCTCCACCCGCCCATGCAGTGGTATTGAAAGGGATCTATGAAGTATATTTTCCTGCGCTTTCGAAAAGAGATTTCGGTGCCGCCCAGATATCGCACCTGGTGCAAGAGGTTAAAAACAAACAGTGCCTCCAGCGTCCGGATGTATTCCTCGACCGTGTTATGCGAACCGATACCCGTCATCTCCTGAAGTATCTGCCACGTAACAGGCTCGGCGCTTTTTGTCAGGACACCGGCTGTCAATTCTCTCAAGATCGCCTCGCTTTTGCCAAGCTTTGTGACATCGCCCAACATCGCCTGCTGGTACGTATAATAGGTTCCCTGGGTTATCTCTTCCGTTTTGACAAGGTCAATAATGGAAAGGGGATATCCGCCGCAAAGCAAGTATTGTCTGAATGTCCTTAGGATCTCTTCTTGAAAGTAAGATGCCGCTTGAGCCTTGTCGAAGATGTCCTCGGGAGAAAAGTCATCAATGGTTTGAATTGACGTTTTAGCCTCAGGATAGCGGCACGACAAGACTGATCGAAGGGACATGGGCATTACATCTATATCGTTTTCGTCGGCAAATATGCCTCGCCGACCCGGGAGCCGCTCACCACCACGCCGTAGATCCATGGCTGATGATCCTGTTGCAAGCACGGTGCATCCGTGCAAAAGTCCAAGATCATAGACTGCCTTGATACCTACCGCCCAATCCGGCGTATAGGTTACTTCGTCAAGCAAGATCCACAGCCTGCTTTTCTCAATGTGGAGAGACCTGGCCCACTTAATATATGATGACAGAGCATCCTTAACCTCTGGGGCATCTCTTAATCCAGCGATGTCGAAAGCAAAATAAAATACCGATCGGGGATCAGCCACGACTGATGTGATCAGTTGCTTAATGAGCTGTTTCAGGATAGTTGTTTTTCCAACCTGCCTTGGGCCCCTGAGAACGTACAACCGATCCTGCGTTAGGTTGATTCTTCTTTCAGCGGGGTGCATTATGGAAACGGGCGCCTCGGCAAC
>JAUWXF010000201.1 GCA_030616475.1 Desulfobacterales bacterium | reverse complement strand
TCAGCACTGCCGTTTTACTTTCCTGACACCTGAACACTGACACCTGAAACCTACATGTGCCCTGAAACCTGAAACCTGAAACCAAAACGGGATAAAGATTTAGGTCCATATAAGAATTAATCTAAGTACGAATTTATTAAGCGAACGATGAGAAATAAGGGAGGTTTTGTTGGGCGACCCCTCGTCGACTGAGATACTTCTGCTGACACTCCTGATTTTCCTGCTCATTTGTTCAGGCTGCTTCTCTGGAACAGAGACAGCGCTCTTTTCCTTGAACCGCGTTGAGCGCCGTCGTCTCAAGGAGGACAAATCGGTCCGCTCGCAGCTTATTGCAAGGGCGTTGCAGCGGCCTCGTGAGTTGCTTTCAACGATCCTCTTTGGAAACACGCTCATCAATGTGGCCACAGCGGCAACAGCAACGGTTCTCTTCCAGAGGCTCCTCGTGACCCACAGCCTTATGGCAGCCATTGTGGTGGACTCTCTTCTGGTGCTTTTCATTGGCGACATCATTCCCAAATCAATCGCAGTAAATCAGGCAACACTTTTGTCGCGTGCCGCAATTAAGCCGCTCCACTTTTTCGCAAAGCTCTCCGGCCCGGTGGTGGGGATATTTGACCGTTCAGCCCGCGGGATCCTACGGGTTTTCAAAGTCCCCGAGGAAGCAGGCGGTGGCCTCAGTCCATCGGAGCTTGATGTGCTGTTCGAGGAAGCAGGCCGCAAAGAGACGATCACGGCCGAGGAGAGGCGCATCGCACGCAACATCATGCGCTTCTCCGAGACCACGGCCGAGGAGATCATGACGCCTCGCGTGGATGTTGTAGCCGCTCCTTTGGACATCCCGCGTGAGGCGTTGGAGCAGGTGATGATTGAAGCCCGCCATTCGCGGATCCCGATCTACGAGGAGAGCATTGATCACATCGTCGGCTTCATAAGCACCAAAGAGTTTTTCCTCAATCCAGACCGCGAGATACGCAAACTCGTCAAACCGGTTGCCATCTTTCCGGAAGGTGCAAGGGTTCACCGGGTTTTTCGTTACATGCAAAGGAATCTTCTCAACATGGCAGCGATCGTAAACGAGTATGGCGTGACCTCCGGGATTGTAACCATGGAGGATCTCGTCGAGGAGATTGTCGGTGAAATCTATGACGAGTACGAGAAGGCAGAGGAACTCATTCGGCCCGTCGGCCCGGACGAGTGGCTCGTGCTCTGCCGCGCCCCCATCGAAGACGTTAATGAGGCATGCGGCCTGAAACTTCCCGAGGGCGAGTCCGTGACGCTGAACGGATATCTGTGTGACGAGTTCGGAGAGATTCCTGCGCGGGGACGGACTATTGATCGAAATGGTGCGCATTTTACTGTAGTGGAGTCTATGCGGAGACGAATCGTGAGTTGTCGGGTGAAACGTCTTGATGAGGCAGAGGGGGCAGCGAATGACGCTTGAGCTCATCATGCTCCTTTTCTGCATTCTGGGCTCGGGTTTTGGCTCAGGCTCGGAGACCGCTCTTGTGTCGGCGAGTCGGACACGGCTCCAGCACATGGCCAACGAAGGTCTGCGCAGTGCCAGGCTTGCGCTCAAAATCCTCAACCAAAGAGAGCGGATCCTGACGGCCATGCTCATCGTGACAAACGTCTGCAATATCTCAGCTGGCGCCATTGCTACGATCAGTTTTCAGCGCTGGATCGGCCCGCTGGGAGCTATCGCGGCCACAGTGGTCATGACCTGTGTGCTTCTTGTGATCAGCGAGATCGTGCCAAAAGCTTACTTCCGACACCATGCCGACCGGATGCTGGTCAAGGCTGCGGCTCTCTGGAAGGTTTTCTCGTGGATCCTGGCACCAATCACCTTTCCTGTCCAGGTCTTGACCAACCTTGTCTTTCGCCTTTTCCGGAGCCGCCCCAAGAGCCTATACGCGACCCGTGAAGAGATTAAGCTCATCCTGGAGGAATCGGTTGAAAGAGGCGGGCTGGGGCGGCACGAGCAGGAGATGCTGGAGTCCACGCTCGACTATGCCACAACGATTGTTCGCGAGGTCATGGTCCCTATCTCGGAAGTTGCACTTCTTTCGGAGACAGCGCAGACTAAGGAGCTGATTGCACTTGCGCGTGAGGGGGGACATACGCGCACTCCGGTCTATCGGGAGCGGGTGGATCAGATCGTGGGGCTGGTGAATGTGTTCGACGTGCTCTACGACAAGCAGAGGAAGACTTTCATCCGTCCCTACATGCGACCGGCCCGCCTGGTCCCTGACACGAAGGGTATCGATAAGCTCTTCCTAGAGATGCAGCGGGCCCGCGAGAGCCTGGCAGTGGTTGTAAACGAGTTCGGGGCGTGCATTGGGATTGTAGCGCTTGAGGACATCATCGAGGAGATCTTCGGTGAGCTTTCTGATGAGCATGAAGATGCCACGCCCGAGATCCAGAAAAAGGCTCCGGGGCACTTTCGAGTAAGAGCCATAACCGATATCGACGACTTGAATGATGAGACCGGATTTGCGATTCCCAAGAAGGGATTCGAGACGGTGGGCGGATATGTCCTACATCGTCTTGGCCGGATTCCACGGAAAGGGGAGACCTTTACTGACGGGGATCTCACTGTGCACGTGGTTGAGGCAGATCGGTACGGTGTCAAGATGGTAGAGCTGACCCGGAGGGAACCCGAGAAGCCTCCGGAAGAGGAAGCTACAGAGATCGAGCTACCCTAAAGAAATTGTAACATTTTAGTTTTTTGAAGACATTATCGCATACAGGCAATCCGATTCTAAAGCGGCTCAAACTCGCGCATAAGTGAGCGTAAAGAAAGAACAGGGAATGACTTTTGTAAATTGCCTCGATTATGGCGGATATCATCTAACCGTTAGAAAAATATGCCATTTTGCTGTTCTTTCTTAACGCTCACTAATACGCTCAAACAGTGACCCGCTTTAGAATCGAATCACCTGTATGCTCGTTAGGCTCGCTTTTTCAATAGGCTAAATTGATACAAGAAATTATGGAAAAACCGGTAGGGAAAAAATACCGTCGGGTCACAGAAGCCACAGACAGCGAGCGTATTGAAATGGTGAAGGAAATCTTTACGACCATTACTGGAAAGTATGATTTTTTGAACCATTTCCTGAGCTTGCGACGGGATATAGCCTGGCGCCATTTTTCGGTGGAAAAAATGCGTTTCGGGAAAACTTACCGGATGCTGGATGTGGCCACCGGCACAGCAGACCTGGCTATCAGTGTTGCCCGCGAACATTCGCGCACCCGGATAACAGGGCTGGACTTTGTGCAGGAAATGATGGATGTCGGTCGGGTAAAGATCGAGAGGAAGCATCTGTCAGACAGGGTAAAGATGCTGCGTGGCGATGCCCTGTACCTGCCCTTTTCCGACAGTTGTTTCGATGTGGCCGCAATCGCCTTTGGCATCCGGAATATCCCGAACAAGATCGGTGCGATCAAAGAGATGGTCCGGGTCGTCGTACCCGGCGGTCAGGTGATGGTGCTGGAGATGACCTTTCCCCGCAACGGGCTCTTCCGAAAGGTTTATCATGTTTATCTGAATCGAATATTGCCCCGCCTGGCGCGGGCCTTTTCCCCTGATCCCGGAGCCTATCATTATTTAGGGGACTCGATCATGAATTTTCCCGCCCCGGACGACCTGGCCAAATTGATGGAGAAAGCCGGGCTTAAGAAAGTGGAAAGATATGCCCTCACCCTGGGAATCACCCACCTCCACTTCGGTGTAAAAGGCTAAGGGGTCAAATCTTTAATCTTGACAAATCCTTTTTGCATTCACCAAACCCAACGAGTTACCAAGATTTGTCAAGATTAAAGATTTGACCCCTGGTGGCCTATGATCGGTAGTTAGCATTGATCCTCACGTAATCAGTGGAAAGATCGCAGGTATGGACAGTTGCACCTTCGCTGCCCAGCTTTAGATCAATAGTAATCGTGAAGCGATCGGTCTTTAAGACTCTAACTGCGGCCGCCTCGGCCTCACGGCCACAGCCCTGCCCGTTTTTCACCATGCATACATCGTCAAAATAGATGTCGATCGTATCCGGATTAATCCGCACACCGGCCCGGCCTACAGCGGCCATGATGCGGCCCCAGTTGGCGTCCTCTCCAAAGAGGGCTGTCTTTACCAGGGGGGAGTGGGCAACTGTGTAAGCCACCTGCCTGGCATCGCCCTGATTTGATGCTCGTTTCACCCGGATGCTCACCAGTTTGGTAGCCCCCTCGCCGTCCCGGACGATCTGTAGGGCAAGTGTGAAGAGAGCCTCATTCAAGGTTTTCTGAAAAGTTGCGGCGCACGCAGCCACTTTCAGGTTTAGACCGGACAGGCCGTTGGCAAGGACAAGGACTGTGTCATTGGTGCTGGTGTCCCCATCGACCGTGATAGTGTTAAACGATGCGGCTACCGCATCCTTTAGGGCCTGTCCCAGGAGATCCGGCTCCGCTCCGATGTCTGTGCAAACAAAACAGAGCATGGTAGCCATATCCGGTAGAATCATCCCGGCCCCTTTGGCCACAGCAGCCACGGTAAAGGTCTTGTCACTGATACGACCTTGTTTTGAAGCGGTCTTGGGAAAGGTATCGGTAGTCATGAGAGCCTGGGCGAGGTCATAAAGTCCTGCGGGGCTGAGGTGGCCGGCAAGCTTCGGCATGGCAGCTCCAATGGCAGAGACGTCCAGAGGTTGGCCAATGACGCCCGTGGATGCGACCAGCACCAGCTCCTCAGGTATCCTGAGGGCTGTAGCTGCTGCACGTGCCACAGCCTCGGCATCTTCAATGCCTTGTCTGCCTGTACACGCATTGGCGTTGCCGCTGTTTGCTACAATGGCCTGACACCGCCCGGATTTGATTCGCTCTTTGTCAAGGAGTACTGGGGCCGCCTGTACCTGATTGGTCGTGAAAACCCCGGCTGCACAGGCAGGCACCTCAGAGAAGATTATGCCCAGATCATTTTTTCCGTCCTTTTTTAGCCCGGCAGCAACGGCACCGGCAACAAATCCTGGAACTTGCAGTTTCATAACTTACAAAAACTTGCCCTATAGACCGTAACCCGGACAACCCGGAACCAAAAAGGTTTGAAAATAAAAGAATTAATCACGAAAACACGAAAGTACGAAAACACGAAACGAGATAATTTCAAATACAAAAAACCCCTGGTGTCCCCATTCTATTGTAATTATGTGTTGACCTAAGGCAGTTTCCATTGTATTACTCCAACAGTGATTATGGCTAACCACTTAAAGGGAGAATACCATGGATCTGTCAGATATTTTCTGCCC
>JAUWXF010000197.1 GCA_030616475.1 Desulfobacterales bacterium | reverse complement strand
TGGTCAATCTTAAAAACAGGTTGCGCTGAAAGCGCATTCCTTAACTTTAGGCACTTTAGTTCACTTTAGGCACTTTAAACTTTTACTTTGAATAGTATCTGCCCCAGAGGGGCCACCTCTTCCGGGCGGAGTCTCGGACGAGGCGTAGAATCTTTATATTGTTTTTGGACTATTCTGTCAAGGTGATTGCAAGTCCGGAGTTCGACATTGAACAATAGCCACTTTATGCGCCAGGCCCTGTTGGAAGCACAACAGGCCGCCCGTCAAGACGAGGTGCCTGTGGGAGCTGTCCTGGTTGCCCGGGACGGCACCGTGCTGGCCAAAGCCCACAACCGGACCATCGCACTGTGTGATCCTACGGCCCATGCGGAAATTCTGGCCCTACGAGCGGCATCCCGGGCCCTTGGAAATTATCGACTGCTAAACACTACACTTTATGTCACCATTGAGCCCTGCATCATGTGCATGGGTGCGCTGCTGCACGCGCGGGTTGCCAGGATCGTCTTCGGGGCCAAGGACCCCAAATGGGGCGGGGCGGGGTCTCGCTACAATCTGGCCGCCGACACCGATCTGAACCATACGATTGATGTCCAGGGGGGGCTGCTCGAAAACGAATGCAGAGAGTTGATCCAGGACTTCTTTCGAGCCAAGCGCCTGGGGGTAAAGAGGCATGACGGCTGAGGATCGTAGAGAGAGGGCGCCAAAGCAGCCCCTTAGTATATTGATGATGATTCTTGGCCTGATGACGGTCGTTTTCGCCTTTTGGGGCACGATTCGTTACACCTTTCCCTTCTACGCCCACACCTATCCGTTCGCCTGGTACGGTCTGATTCTGTTTCTCGACGGCCTCCTGTGGTGGCGCTGGAACGAAGGCCTGATCCTGAAAAGGCCGCGAGAATTTGCCGTCCTGCTCTTCTGGTCTGCAATATTTTGGTTCTTTTTCGAACTCTGGAATCTCCGTCTGCAAAACTGGTATTTTGTTGGTGTCCCGCCCGGGGGGCTCTGGCCCCACGTGGAGGCCTATCTCGATTTTGCAACCGTCCTCCCAGGCATGTTTCTGGTCTACCGGCTCCTTTGCCACCTAAAGATACCCAAGCGCGTTAAAACCGAGTTTGCCCTCAAGGGCTGGACACAAAATGCCTCCCTGGTTGTCGGATTTTTTATGCTTATTTTGCCCATGGTCTTTCCGCACTACTTTTTCCCCCTGGTGTGGGGCGCTTTTGCTTTCTTGCTCGAACCTCTATGCGCAAGATTCAGCGCTCGTTCGCTGCTCATGGATGGCAAAAAAGGCGAATGGACCACCTTTGTTCGTTTGCTCCTTGCCGGGATTATTTGTGGCGGGTACTGGGAGTTGTGTAATTTCTGGTCTTTGGAAAAATGGATTTACACGGTCCCGTTTTTTTCTGAAGGCAAATTTTTGGAGATGCCCCGCTTAGGATTTCTCGGCTTTGCGCCCTTTTGTGTACAGTGCTTCGTGATGACAAATGCCCTCTATCTTCTCCGGGGCGGTAGACATTGGGACCCGGAGGCACCCCGGCCTCATTTTTTGGATGCAGAGACTGATAGACCAAAGGCCGTCAGAACGACACAAAAGACCATATACTTTGCGATGATGGTTCTCGCTGTCTTTTTCAGCGAATGGTGTTATGCGAAAATGAGAATCCACACAATAGACAGTCGCTCAGAACCCCTAAAGCAAATCCTTCAAGACATCAGCACGCATGATGCAAAGAAGCTGAGCAATGAGGGATGGCGCTATCCAAAAGAGGTCTTGCACAACTGGAAGAAGGCAAAAATACTGATCAGGATGCCGTTTCGCGACAGAATCCGCCGCCGGCTTGAACTTGTGAGCCTGCTCAACATGGGGACAGCCAACGCGCGTCTTCTGGAAAGCGCCGGCATCGATTCCAGGGAAAAACTGGGCAGGCAAAACGCTGATGAGCTTTTCCCCGAACTGATCATGGTCAACCAAAGATTAGGCTTGCGGGACAACCCACTTCTCAAACGACGCGTGGTCGCGTGGATCAGTGCTGCCGGACGTCAATCGGCTTTTTATTAACCCCAAATATTGTGTTAGCAGCATAAGGGTAAGGAAGCGACTTCTCGTCAATTATTGACACCCAAGGGATCTTAACCTATATTGCACTCGTCAAAAAGTATTCTTGTGATGCTGGCTGAGCCTCAAATTTTTCGGAAAGGTAAAGGTGACGACAAATACTTATAGCTCTGAATGGATGTCTGATTTTGCAGATCCAAGCACTGTTGGACGCTATGAAATAATACGCAGGCTAGGTCAGGGAGGTACAACAGTAGTTTATCTGGCAAAAGATCGTTACATCAAACGATATGTGGCTATTAAGATATCATATCCGAGATCAGATAGAGATCGTGCGAGGTTTTTTGTCGAAGCCGAGTCAGCAGGCCGGCTTAATCACCACAATATTGTATTTATATATGATGCTGGTGTGTACAAGGACTTTTGTCACATAATTATGGAGTATGTTGAGGGGTCCACCCTCAAGAAATTCACCCATAAGGCCAATCTTTTGCCGGTTAGTAAAGCTCTGGAAATCGTTTTTAGTGTGTGTAACGCCCTCGATTACGCACATAGAGAGGGAGTCATCCATCGGGACATCAAACCTTCGAATATTATGCTTGACAAGGCGAACATTCCAAAAATAACTGATTTTGGCATTGCCCAGATGACTGAACATACGGTGGAAACGGGTATTGGAACACCAAGTTATATGTCTCCCGAACAGTTACGAGACGGAGTGGTTGGGAACGAAAGTGACATATTTTCTTTGGGTTGCGTTTTGTACGAGCTCTTAACAGGTGAACGGGCCTTCTCGGGTAGCAATAAGTTTTCTGTTATGTACCGAATTATCCATAAAGAACCAGTATCGATGTTAGATATACGACCGGAATTGCCTAACATCCTTGATACAATTACCAAAAAGGCGCTGGCGAAAGATCCGCAGAAACGGTATCAAACATGCATGGAGCTTGCCTATGATCTGAGGTTGGCGTTAAGGGGTTCAACGAAAATCATCAAAGATGAAAGGGTAAAGGATGTCGTTGATTATGTCCGTCATGTTCCATTCTTTCGCGATTTCACTAATGACCAAATAAAAGAACTGGTGCCGGTAAGTAATATAGTCAAAGTTCCTAAGGGAGAAGTCATTGTGGCTGAGGGGGAAATCGACGATACCTTTTACATTATTCTGAGCGGTAAGGCCAAAGTCAAAAGACAGGATAAAGAAATAGCTTTAATTGATACCGGAGAATGTTTTGGAGAGATGGCCTACATCAGTGGTGACGCCCGAATTGCTACCGTGGTAGCTGATACGGAGTGCATCTTGATGAAAATCAGTTCAACGTTGCTAGAGAGATCATCACAATCTATTCAGCTTCTGTTTTTCAAAAAGTTTGCCACTACTTTAGTCAGCCGCTTTTCCAAGGCCTCCCAAAACGAGGCTTGACAACAGACTTCCCGCTAACTTGACGTCTCGGAAATTCTACAACCTACTGTAATCATAACCCATTTGGCGATAGTCGTCCTTTGCTAGCTTCTTGGAATAATGGAATGCTGGACACGAAGTGAAGCTTGCGCTCATACTGGAATGTTGGGTATTAAAGCGGACACGAAGTGCCTCTTTTCAAGCCGCAAGGCGCAACCTCGCGCTAAAAAATCATTTTTAATAGTTCTCTTCCACTAAACCCATTATTCCAACATTCCAATATAGCGCAAAGCTTCACTGCGTGCCCAGTATTCCAATTGTGAGCGAAGCGAACTAACTTGTAAGCTTTGCCGTATGAAGTCTTTGGGACCGGACCAAGTCAAGGTATGGTTTGTCTTTGGCCCCAAAATTGAGCCTCTAAGCCGCAAGGTTTTGTTGCCTTTGCCCAGCCCTCCACCTTGATGGGGCAGGGACGGGTGGGGCTGAAAATCTGTATTACTACTTAACCTTCCAGGTAGTGCCGTCTGCCCGATCCTCAATCAAGATATCCATGGCAGAAAGCTCACCCCTGATCCGGTCGGCCGTGGCCCAGTCTTTTTGCTGCCGCGCCCGTGCTCGCTCAGCAATAAGGCGTTCTATCAGTGCTATGTCAATTCCCTTGCGCTGGAGCACATCGGCCCTCCTTTGTTCAAAGAATTGAGATGGAGCCTCGGTGAGGATACCCAGCAGGCTGGCTGTGCGCATTAAATCAGCGCGCGTGGATGCAAGCCTGGCCTGATCCTGTTGGCCTATCTTTCCGCCAATATCGTCCATGAACCGATTCAGTTGCCGAACCGCCTCAAACACAAGCCCGATGCCCCGGGCCGTGTTGAAATCATCATCCATGGCCTGGCAAAAGCCAGCCCAAAGCGCCCCCGGGCTTTGCTTGTCATTGCCGTGTTCACAGCGGCCGAGGTATCCATCGATCCTGTGCAACAATGCATAAATCTTTTCAAGGCCGGCATCGGCTTCGACCATCGCCTGATGTGTGAAATCCACGGGGCTGCGGTAGTGATTGGACAGCAGGAAGAGGCGGACTGCCTCGGGGTGGTATTGTTTCAGGATGTCCTTTATCATCAGGAAATTCCCGAGAGACTTAGACATCTTTTCCTGGTCGATTCTAACAAACCCGTTGTGTATCCAGACATTAACGAACTGCTCGCCAAAGGCCCCTTCAGATTGAGCGATCTCGTTTTCGTGGTGGGGAAAGATCAGGTCCTTGCCGCCGCCGTGGATATCAAAATGCCGGCCCAGAAAGCGAGTGCTCATGGCCGAGCACTCAATGTGCCAGCCTGGCCGACCCTTTCCCCAGGGGCTGTCCCACATAGGCTCACCTGGTTTGGCCCCCTTCCACAGGACAAAATCAAACGGGTTGCGCTTCTTTTCATCCACTTCTACACGGGCTCCTGCCTGCATCTCCTCGACCCTGCGGCCAGAGAGCTTACCGTAGTCCTTGAAGCTCTCTACAGCAAAAAACACATCGCCTCCGGCCTCATAGGCATGGCCGCGCGAAATCAGATGTTCGACCACTTTGATGATCTCGTCAATGTAGTCCGTGGCCCTGGGCTCTATGGTGGCCCGTTCCACGTTCAGGGCGTCCATGTCCTCATAGAATTCCTTGATATACCTTTCTGAAAGCTCTTGGGTAGAAATCCCAAGTTCACCGGCCCGGTTGATAATCTTGTCATCCACATCAGTGAAGTTGCGAACATAGGTGACTTCACAGCCAATCGCCCTGAGATAGCGAACAATCACATCAAAGACCACCACACAGCGGGCATGGCCAATGTGGGAGGCATCATAGACCGTAGGGCCACACACATAGATTCCGACCTTTCCCGGCTTTATCGGCTCGAAGGTCTCCTTTTTCTTGTGCAATGTGTTATAAATCTTAAGATTGGTCATTGGTTATTGGTCACTGGTCATTGGGGGTGTAAATCAAGATTGTTGGTTATTGAGTTCAATGGCCAGGTGTCAGTGTTCAGGTTTCAGCTCTTTAAGTTTCTCAATCCTGACACCTGAAACACGAAACCTGACACCTTTTCCCCAAAACTA
>JAUWXF010000330.1 GCA_030616475.1 Desulfobacterales bacterium | reverse complement strand
TATTCAAAGTAAAAGTTTAAAGTGCCTAAAGTGAACTAAAGTGCCTAAAGTTAAGGAATGCGCTTTCAGCGCAACCTGTTTTTAAGATTGACCACGCCGAACCTGCCCGCCATTGCCATGTGTGCGGTATTGTAGCTACCCGGCAAGCCAGGCGTTGGCAGGCGGGGGCGTGCACATTAACCCTGGCCCAGACCGGGTTTTTCTCCACTGGGCATGGTCCAACTTCTGTCGCACCAGGGCGGGCTTTAGCTCACTTTAGAGACTTTAGGCACTTTAGCTCACTATTAATCAATAAGTACAAAAGCTTACGTCACATAGACAAGTTTTTGTCGATGTTGTGCCAATAAGCGCCTACTTATATATGCGCCCATAGCTCAGTGGATAGAGCGCCGGACTACGAATCCGTAGGCCGCCCGTTCGAATCGGGCTGGGCGCACCAAGTAATATCAAGGGGTTACCCGGTTTCCTGATGCGGGGTAACCCCTTTGTTCTACTTTACCTCTCAACGGGCTGTTGCCTGTTTCTATATATCATACCTTGAGTGGTTTGTAATGTGGGGAAAGAGAGAAGTCACGGTAACGTCAAAGTAGATTTTAATTTGCTCAAATTAGAGGTGTTTGCAAGACGTTTAAACCCGAAATCCGAATATCGAAATTCGAAACAATTTCAAAATCCGAATATCAAATGACCAAAACATTTCCGGAAGTGATGCAATATCTATTTGAAACTTCGGAAGATATTCTCTGTTTTGAATTTAGGATTTGGAGCATTCGTAGTTGTTTCGGATTTCGTGCTTTGAGATTCGGATTTAACAAAGATTGATTAAGCGAATAAATTTGCTACTTCAAGGTGTTACCTCTTTAAATGACGTGGCCCTGACAGAGGGGTCTCTGCAAGGTTTATTGATGAGAAGTAAGTTTTTTGTCATATTCGGGACACAGGGCAAGGAAAGGGCCCGAAAGAGCGTAAGGCCTGTGAGGCGGAATAGAGATGAGCCAAACCTTGATGTCCTTAAGCAGAGCCCTTGCCGGCAGTGCGGGCTGTATGTAGAAAATACCATATGTCCGTATGTGAACGGATGCAGCAAGATTGACGAATTTCAGCAGGTTGCAGCCGTTCACTGCACCCTTTACAAAGACCAGGATGTGTTTTCAATCCTCAAGGTCTAACCAGCCCCACCCCCCTTTCGCTTTGTCATTTGCCATTCCTCTTTTAGTTATTCTTCCGCAAGCCCTGAGCCAGCCAAACCTACCCATTTTCCTCAAAAAGCATTTCCCCTGACTTCCCAAGCGTGAAGACCGTTTCTTGTCCACATGCATTCCCTTTCAGGGTGGCATGACGGCCTGAAGGTGGGGTTCCCCGACTTTTTCGTCAAAACAGAGAATATCGACTCAAGTGGTATGCCGTTTTTGCCGAAGAAAAAGCTGAATGGAGTTCAGGGAACAGCCTATGAGGATCATGGACAAGATTCGCCCCATAGGGATCGCAGCAGGCTTGATGGTATGCCTGTTTTTCTTGCCTCCGGCTGAGCGTGCATGTGCCTTTGGCTTTGAAGATGCCGCTGCTATTGGTGCCGCTTACACGACCCATCTATTCATGCATGAAATGGGGCATCAGGTGGTGGCTGAAGAGGTTGGGGCTGATTCTCCCCAAATGAGCTTCTTCACCTGGAAG
>JAUWXF010000048.1 GCA_030616475.1 Desulfobacterales bacterium | reverse complement strand
TGGTCAATCTTAAAAACAGGTTGCGCTGAAAGCGCATTCCTTAACTTTAGGCACTTTAGTTCACTTTAGGCACTTTAAACTTTTACTTTGAATAGTATCTGCCCCAGAGGGGCCACCTCTTCCGGGCTGAGTCTCGGACGAGGCGTAGCTCCTTATGTAGGTGCTATCGGACAATAATATCAAGAACTGAAGCCTGTTTCTATCGGACTCGAGGTTGGAACAAGGCCGCTGAAAAGTTGTTGATTACATTCAGAAAAAATCTGACCGATCTCTGATATCACTCGCCGCATCAAGACCGTCTAATATACCAGCTACACCCCAACGTAACCTTTAGGGTTACATCTGTTAAAACCTTTTTATCTATATCCGGGGAAGTAGTACATATTCTTTGCAAAAAGGCTCACGTGTTAACGTCTCGGAAATTGTACAACTGGTTGTAATCATTTGTGTTTCAGTGGCAGTTTTCTGTGCCATTGATCTGGAATGATGGCCCGCCCTGGCGCGACAGAAGTCGGACAATGCCCCCGAAAAAAACCGGTCTGGGCCAGGGAATAATGGAACAATGGAATGCTGGGGACAAAAGGCCGAAAAGAATCATTTCTAATTTGTCTTAAATCCTCTTAACCCAATATTCCACCGTTCCACCATTCCATTATTCCAATTGGGGCGGAGCCCCTAAGTTCGACCCGTCCCCCACTTATGTCGCAAAAAAAGTGGTTACTGTGACCGGATCTGTCACAGTTCTGTGGTATAACGGAAACTTTGCATTAAGCCAATATTCTTTAAAAACAGCAGGATAAGTAAGGATAATCGGTCTATTGCTTGTTTACGTGTGTATGTAACCCTTTATTTACAATAGGTCTGAAAATCTGTATTTGACAAAAGTGCAGAAATCTTCGATGATTGTCCCGTACGCTTTTTGAAAGGGGGCTTATCATGAAGAACCTGCACATTCGGGATATCTTGATACAATTTGATGGTGACGATCTTTCAAAATATGGTCTCTTTCCTTTGTTTGCGTGGTATTTGGTGGACTATGTCCGATTGTTGCAACGTTTAAAGCCTCTAACAGTCAAGCGAAAACGGAACAACCAAAATCCGGTGAAGAGAAGGACCCCACAATTTACAGAAGCTCAATTAGGCATAGGAATCATTTGCATTATTCTTTTGGGCATCAAAAGATTAGGCAAAATAAACAGGTTACTGAAGACCGAGACACAAGTTGCTAATCTTATTGGATTGAAACGATTCTTTGACCAAGCCACTGCACATCGCTTCCTCAACGAATTTCAGTTATGGCATCTAAGACAACTGGAAAGAATCGCCGATAACCTTGCACGAGATTTTGGAGAAGCCTTTCGTCAAGACATTGTTGTACTGGACATCGATTCTACCACCCATTCAGTAGAAAGCCGCAAAAGAGAGAAAGCCGTAGTTGGTTACAATAAGAAAAACCCAGGCAAGCCCTGCTACCAATGGTCTGTAGGTTTTATCCGGGGAGAAGCTTTAGCCCATAAGCTTTATGCGGGTGATACTACATGTAAGCACCACTTAAAAGACACCCTTAATTCGGTGACTAAGAAGATACCTGAGCCTATTTCTATTGTCCGTTTGGACGGAGGATATCTCTCCGCCGAACTTTTGAATTACATTGCCCATAGAAAGTTATCAGTAGCCATGGGAGCCCGCTATGATTGGGTAATGGCTCAGAAGCCAGAAATTAATCCGGATAAGTGGATGTCCTATGATGAGCAGACCATGATCTACGATCTGGGCATGGCGCACGTTATCTCAACGGTAGAAAGACAATACCGGATTATTCTTGTTATCAAAGAGCAAGAACCCTTCAAAGGAGATCGCCGCAAAAGGGTCAAAAAGGTTCGGTACGCTATTTTGGAAAATCTTCCTCTTCGATTAGATGCATTTGCCCTTTATCAGTTTTACTGTGGACGTCAAACCCTTGAGAATTTTTTCAAAGAGGCCAAAAACCCCTTCAATGCAGGGAAGATGCCCTCTGAGAAGTTTCGGGGTTGTGAAGCCTATCTCCAATTTGTGATAATGGCATATAATCTGTTTGAATGGTTTAAAAAAAATTTCTCCCCCCACAATGGCGACACCATAAAATGGAGACCATTCGAGAATTGATGATACAGCATGGCGCAAGTATCAAATATGTTGAACGAACATGCACTATTAGAATAAATGGAAATTACCCATATAAACCAATAATAGAGCGAGTCTTGGAAGATTTGAGGTCATCCATTTACTCGCAGCAATATTCATTTAAGTATCTCAATTTACAGTAATTTCATAAAGTGCATTTAATGCAACGTTTCCGATAAGAGACAACGAGCTTGAAGCTGGTAACTTTACTTTGGTGCTCGTTGGTGGTAAAAAAACCAATCTAAGTCATTAAGAAACAGGGCAATTTGTCCAATGTCAAAGGCAGTCCCCAATTATTCAATTATTCCAATTATTCACATGCCGCCAATGTTTGCCATGGTCGGCGAAACGTAAATATGCTAATGGGATGGTGCTATCTGTGATTTTTTGGCTCTCCCGGACACTCCGGATACTATTGGAGCCAGGAAAAGGCTAATGAACAATAACAAGCTACCCCACAACAATATATCGTTCCCTCAAGAGCCCCTTTGGAAAGAAACGCTCGAAATCATTAATCAAGCTGAAGGCCCCGATTTCCTGGCCGATCCGAAGGCTCTTGAGCAAAAATTAGACTTCAACTCAAAGGAAACTCGCAAGAGGTATGGCCGGGCCATGGCAGCGCGTTTTGCCCGCCTTCATCGCGGAGTAGCTTCGGGTCTGATTGATCTTGCAAAATCGAATGTCGAGTTGAGTGTTATTGAACAAATATGGCGAGTATTGTTCTGTATGGTAGAGCCTATAGTTGCCCAGATTTATATAGAAATGATATGGCCGAGAGAGCCTGGTGCGCCGATCGACCGCGTTGAAATAAGAAGTTACATCGAAACTTCCTTTCAACAGCAGAGTTCCAAGCTCAATCAGAGAATCATCTCCTGCTTGCGACAGTCTGGCTATTTGATGCCTCAAGGGAAGCATAATCTTATCGTAGTAAGCTTTGGAAATCCCGAGTTAGCCCTAATTTTATGCACCCATCTCCTTTTGGCCCAAGCCCCCAGGACCATTAAACTTTCCGAAATTGAGTCTTCCAACTACTGGCGGTTTCTTGGATATAGAAAATTCGATCACGTCAGGCTTGGTTTCCGGAGTGCAGAGGCAAAGGGCCTCATCATGCGGTATGCCAATGTGGATCATCTTGAACAGATTACAACGAGATACACATGGCAAGAGTTCCTGACAAAAAGGACATGAACGTTGAATATCGGCGATTTCGTTACACTCGTTAATCAGATGAAGCAAGGGCCTGTTCCTCTCAGGCTTGTTTTCGTGTGGAGTGGGCCGGCGGGTGGGTTGGAAGAGATTTTGGATGGGGTAGAGATACACCGCTGTGATTTGGTTTCCGTTCGTTCTGATGGCTCATCGTCAGACGAAAATCCCAAGAAGTCGTTAGAAGCTTACATCAATCAGCAATGTAAGACTTATGATGAACGGCGAAATGAACCGTCTGTCCTAATAATTGAGGATGCAATATTGCTAGCCCGCTACGGTTGTGACATGTCAACATTTTTTCGTTATGGCATCAGCCCTCGTTCCGCTGTGATTCTCCTGTTTCCATGTGAATCTTACAGACAGTTTCCAATAAAAACAGAGGGCTGGGTAGAGAGGAATACCCGCGTCATTATTCAGAGGGTGTCCAAACAGCTCGGTGAGCCAAAATGCGTTATTGAAGCCTTAGGAGGATGAAAACATGACCTCACTGAAACCCCTTGATCAAATCATTGAAAGAGTCCCTGCCCTTCGCAAAGGGAAAGACGTAGGGTACCTACAGGATACGATCAATCTCGAAGAGGCTATTGAACCAGAAAACCGAGAGGAAACAGTTCGCCTTTACTATTTCGCGAAAACACTAAAGACGGCATTTGAGGAAATCCTCATGGCCTTTTCTGAACCTGTTGGAAGAGGCTTTTGGCTGACTGCTGAATATGGGGTGGGGAAATCCCACTTCCTGGCCACATTGGCATGTCTACTGAGCGATGATTCGGACCGTGCATGGAATGCCGTCCATGATACCGATATCCAAAACTATCGATTTCAATTTGAAAAAAGGCGACTTTTTCCTGTGGTGGCAGGGCTGAGAGGTAAGACAGCCATTTCTCAGGACAGACCGATTACCTTGCTTGAGCAGTTGGAAAAAGAAATTGAAGAGTCTATCAGCCAGCTTGGGTTGGGGAACAAGATCAATGTCACGCCGGTTGCGGAAACACTAAACCTTTTTGACACCTTTGACCAAACCTTACAAGGGGCCATAAACAGCTATATTCAACAACAAAGTGGCACAAGGCCATCCCAACTGCGAAAAGAGGATCCTGCCCGTTTTGCAGACCTTATAAGGAGATTCTTCAAACAGTCGAACCTTTCTTTTGAGCCCAAGTATAGCATCAATGACCGGCTCCTGTACCTTTACGAGCAAATAACGGCGTCAGACACCGGATTCAATGGCTTACTCTTTGTGATCGACGAATATGAATCCTGGCTCTCTCAGCGGCCCATAACGTCCCAAGAAGGCATGTTTGACTCTAATGTCCTTCAGGCCCTCACAGAAATCTTGCCCAAACAATACAACTGCGAGATCTTCACAGTCATCGCATCACAGACAGATATTCCTGCTCAACTGCAAGGCAGATTTAAGACCTTGCCGTTGCTAGCTGGCTCCGGGGCTGAACGTGATTACCATGTCATTTGCGCTCATCGCATACGGCGATACAAAACCGGTATGGAACCGGAAGCTAAGCTCTACTACCATGATCTCTATGATGAATTTGCATGTTACAAGGGAGAGACGGAAGAATCCTTCCTTGAGACGTTTCCTTTTCATCCTGTGGCCTATGAAACCGTGCGCCGGTTCACGAGCAGTGTCCAGGATATGCCAGGGGTCCGTTTGGGTCTGAATATATTCTATGATGTGATGAAATCCGAAGAGGCCCTAGGGCTGGAGACACCCATCACCCTCGCCCATACACACGTGTACAGTCAAAATTTTCAAAACGCCCTTGCGGGGCCAAGGTTTGCCGATTCACAACGGAGATACCTGGATGCTATGGGTTTATTGTCGAAGGTTTTTCCAGACGAAGAGGACCGATGCATTGCGGAGTCGATTCTGACCAACCTCTATCTCCAATTTGTCATCTCGGGGGATCAGACGGTCCCAATGACCGCATCTGAACTTGCAGACGCCACCCTGACACCAACAGGCCCAATCACTGGCGAGCAGAGAATCTTAGTCCTGCTGAAAGAAATGGCCGAAAGGGTTCCCCAGCTTGAGTTCGATATATCCCGGCCTGAAAAAGGGGCCCGGTTTTTTCCACGGCAGACCGGCCCAACGGGTCAGCAGTTACTGGAGGAGAGAAAGGCGGACTTTCTTGACCATGAGGTGGAGATTGTCTCACGCTGGGAGAAACTGCTCTTTGCCTCTCCCGCCGAAACGCGTGGGCAAAAAGCCCTTTTCTCTGGTTATACACCAGATAAGCCTTCAAAAGATGCGGTTGTGGTCAACCAAATCACTTATGACGGGGAGATCATCGTCACACGATCATGGCGGCCTGAGCTGGGAAGCCCCTTACAAGATCCCTACACCCATTTTAGGCTCGTGTATCTCTTAAACCCAAGTGAAAGCGTCGTTGCGGATTTGCAGGATCCCCGCATTGTGGTTATTGAAGCAGCCAGCTTGAGTGAGCGGCTTAAGAATCAGTGCTGTACGTATCTGGCAGCCGAAAAACTGAAAAGCGATTACGACCCGCAAAAACAAAAAGGTCCCGAGGCCGCTGAGGTACGGAGCTTTGGGGAGGTGAAGTTAGACGAGGCGCTGTCCAGCATCCTTCAGTATCAACTTGAGCCGTTCCAAAAAGGCAAGGCTTATACACTGAAAGGCATCAATCTGGATGTGCTCAGCGCCCTGAGCAAGCCAACCCCTGATCAGCGTCATGCCGCCTTACTTCGGCCCACGCTGCAGGACGCCTATCATGAGTTTAGCAAGCTTTTCGACGAATACAAAATTGCAAAGCCTTTCGTCATTGCTGATTCTAAAAATCTACTTATGGGTCTAGTTCAGGGAAACAGTAGTAAAGCTGTCCGAAGCACGCTTGATCAGAAGGCTGTGGGTTTAGGATTATCTACCGCCGAAGACCCGCAAAAGCTTAATCCAAAGCACTCAAACTTTTTCAAGATACTCGATGATCGTCTTGGCAAAACTCCGGCCATCACCATTTGGCCCTTGCTTAGGGAGATGGCAGGATGTCCTTATGGTATCCCACCTCATCTGTTTGCGGCCCAATTGCTCTGCTACGTCCGTTATCGTTCTCTGCCCTCGCCTGTAGAAATTCAGCTCCACCCGCAACACAATGTGACAAACCAAAGCGGGCAGCCCTTGAGCATAAACCGTATCACAAGATCAAGTGTCGTAGATCTGCGCTGGCAGTCTGGTATTGAGAAATATTTTGACAGCCTCGTGGCTGTTCCTGGGGCAGACTGGAACAGTATTCAGCCCTATGCCAGGCTCTTGTACCCTGATGCAAAGACGGCCTCATCCCCTCAGGAGATCGATCATCAAATTGAAAATTTTTTTTCACACATGAAAAATCAGTTGCCGACCATAAAAGATGCAAAAACCAATCTTGAAACCCTTGCAACCAGCTTTAATGAATCACTCTCTGTTAACGACAGGCAGCTCCTTGAGAGATTCGTTGACATATTTGGATCGAAAGAGCTGGAAGCCTTTGACTCCAAAAGAAAGGGCATTGGACCTGACCAGGCTCATTTCAAGGAAGCCGCTGATCGATTGAAGGCCCTTCGGAATCTCTCCAGTACCTCCGCGCAAATTATTCAGATGTTCAATGCCATCAAGGAGGCTGATACGGGTACTGATGGAGAGCTTTCACCCCAGAAGGATCTTTTGCTAGTCCGCTACACCCTTCCTTCTATGATCGGAAATACTACAGCCGTATCGGCCCTCTTAAACAATACTGAGAAGTTCCTCGCGCGATTGAAAAATGCTGAAGATGTTTATACCAATCGAGTTCGAGAGGTCCTCACAGAGCTTAGGGATTCCCTAAATAACACGTCCGCCCTCCTTGAGGGATTGGGGAAGCTTAACAAGATTGATGCACTAGGTCCCCCACAGGGCTTTGATCTTGCCGATCGTTTTGACACCGTCCTTAACAGTATCGAAAAGGAGGTAACAGGGGAATCGAAGCGCCATGAAAAACTTTCCTACGAAGCGCCAGAACAGGAGGCGAAAGATCTTCATCAACAGATTCAGCGAACCTTTGAAAAACGTGTGAACCTTTTACGAAGTCAGCTGGAAAAGGCAATTCAGGAAAAAGGAAAGGGTGATGATCTGAAAACGCTTTTAGAACTCCTTCAGCTCAACCGGCTCTACGAGGTCTCAACTAACTTGACTCCGTCCATCGTCGAAACAATCAAGAAGATCCTTGAGGAAGCACAGACCCAAGTGATTCGGTCCCGTGCCTTTGATCGCGTTTCGGAGCAGTTTCCAGCCTTGAGCAGAGAAGAGATCGGTGACTTTCTCGCTCAATTACGAAAGGTGCTGGAAAATGAATTTGCACAAAGGGGCGAGGAAGGAAAGAGAATTCTCTTAACCTTCAAGTGAACAAGGTGTCGCGATGATAGAAGACTCTGAGAAAGAAATCGAAGTATTTGTCGCCAAGCATAAACGGCCCTATGATTCTGAAAATGATTCCTATGAGAGGCGACAGTATAATGAAAATGTCAAGGTTGGCAAGAATACCCCCATCTACAATGCCCATAGTTATCACACCAAGGTCCCATACCAGGGGATTATCCCCTTCATAGAGCATTATACAGAACCTGGCGATCTGATCGTGGACCCTTTTTGTGGATCAGGGATGACAGGGGTTGCGGCCCTTCTGTGCCCCTCGGGGCCTAGAAAAGCGATTCTGAACGATCTTTCCCCCGCAGCAGTCCACATCGCCCGTAACTACTGCACTCCCTGTGATGTCAAAGATTTGAAAAAAGAGTTTGAGCGTATCAAGGCTGCGGTAAAGGAAGAATTTGATTGGCTTTATGAGACATACCAGGAGGATCCTGAAACGGGCGAGAAGATACCGGCAGTCATTCATTACACGATTTGGAGCGACGTTTACGAGTGTAAACCAAAGACGCGTAATACCAAGAAACATCCTCTAAACCCTGATGGTTGTGGAGGTGAGATTCTGTTATGGGATGCTGCGGTGTACAAAGAGACCGGCAAGGTTAAAGACAAATTCGAATGCCCAAATTGTGGGGAAACATGGAGAAAGACGGAGCTGAGACTCCTTTGGTCTGTTCCGGTGGTCACCAACTATCAATACACAGACCCGGACACAGGCAAAAAACGAAGGGGCTCGCACTCCGTAACGGAGTTTGAACAGGACCGCTTGAACGAGATAGAGGCTAAAGAGATTCCTTACTGGTACCCAACTACCCCATTCGAAAGTCATCGTGAAATGTGGCGCGGCGTGCATAGGGATTTAGGCATAATCGGAGCTTGTGATTTTTATACGAAGCGGAATTTATGGGCTGTAGCGAGGTTGTGGAATGAAGCACAGAAGTCAAACTATTTTGAGGCTCTGTCATTTGTTTTGACCTCAGGAATGCTAAAGGCGACGAAAACAACTCGGTACAATTTTGGCAGGAGAGGAAACAGCACACTCACTGGAACTCTCTATATTGGGTCATTCACTGTAGAAAATAATTTTCTTTGGACTATTCAGCGAAAATTCAAAGACTGCCTACCTGCCCTTGAGATTGGTCAAAATGATGGTTTTATCACTTCTTTTTTACATGCAGGAGAGCTGGAAGGTTTAGCAGATGAATGTGCTGATTATCTTTTCACTGATCCTCCTTTCGGCTCAAACATCTTCTATGGAGACTGCTCCTTTCTCTGGGAAGCGTGGCTTGGAGAGTCCACTGACGATTCGAAGGAGGCAGTCTGGAACAAAAGCAGAAAACCCGCCCAGGGCGGAAAGACACTTGACGATTACAAGAGACTGATGGCTGACTCCTTTGATGAGATGTACCGTGTGCTCAAGCCCAACCGTTGGGCCACCGTTATCTTTTCCAACTCTGACGACCGGGTATGGGAGGCTATTCAAGATGCCGCACAGCAGGCCGGTTTTGTCATTTATGGCGGTAAAGAGTTTGACAAAACTCAGCGAAGCTTCAAGGGAATCAGGGGGGAGAAGGGACAAGAAAAGGTCATCTCTAAAGACGTTCTCCTTAATCTGCACAAGCCCAAAACGCCTCGTGTCCGGAACCGGGACCTCCAGCGGATCGATGACGTAAAAGGATTTGTCCTCCAGCAAATCAAAATGTACTTCCAGTATCTTCCACCTGATTCCCCGCCAAATGTTCGAACTGTCGAAGCAATCACACGCGCAGTTCAACGCCGAGTGCTGGAGCAAGGCTGCTCCATGCAGGGCTTTAGTGCAGGGTTTGTGGCCGACGTGCTTCACGATGCGCGGCGCAGATTTTCGCTAATTGAGGTAAATGGTGCCTGGTACCCATCCAATGGGGGCGTGAATGAACTGGTTGTAAGGGATGAACAATCAGCAATTTTTTGGCTGACCAAGATTTTGAGCAAGGAACCCAGGAGGCTGGATGAAATTGATCCCCTCTGGAAGCAGGAAAGACTAAAAGGCGGATATAAGGGAAGTAGGGGTTTACAGGAGCTTCTAAGCGATTTCTTTATCCTGAACAGCGACGGGACATACAGAGTTCCAGACGATCATGAGCGGCAACAGCTCAAGGGTCAGGAAGATGACAGGTTGTTGCGTGAATGTGAACGGTATAGATCCGGTAAATTGAATAGGGAGCCCCCAATTGAAGAGAAGTTTTCTTGGATTGAGCTTCTCACAGATAAGAAAATGTGGAGAGCAGTCCTTGAGATTGAAAAGACCTTGGCCTCGTGCCAGGACTGGCACCAGTTACCATGGGGTAAAGACGCTCTTAGCCGTGTCCGCTTAGCCAAAGCCATGTCGATCCCAAAAACGGATAAAGGCAAAGTATCCTACCAACAACAGAGTCTTTTCTAAAAAACCTGATGCCAAAAAGACAGACATTCATCGACATCTTGGGAGATCGCCTTGGCAAGCTCCCAGAAGCGGCACGGACAGTCATAGCACTCGACCCAAGGAGAGTCTTGAGCGTACCAACCCCGTTTTTGGATGCATCCAATCGGGATTGGGAAGTATTTGTGTATGATGGAAACGACATCGATTTGAGAGCCACCTGGAAATCTATCAAAGGCAAAGAATGTCGATTCCTGGTCATAGCACCCGGGGGTTCAGGTGATATGTCTTCTCGCTTTCAGATCAATTTGTCCTACGTGCCTGACCTTGTGGAGGAAGCGGAGGAGATCATTAATTGTAGCCCACAGGGTGTACTCGAAGAGATATTTGAAGATCCTTTGCCTCCTGATTTGTTTGAGGAGCCCCTGCTATCTTATTGGGCCGAAAATTTGGACAAGTTCTTGAGGCAACTTAAGAAATACCAAAAGATCTCGGCCAAAAAGGGTGTATTGAACCGCTTCGACGTTTCGTGGGTCTGCCTCACGACTAGCGTTCCCTCAATCAAATTAGAAAGTATCGCAGATCTGTCCCAGGAACCCTTGTCACGCCTGCTCTTTTACATACACGCTGTGGTGGGAAATAGGCTGAATGACGAAGATGTACTGCTCCTTAAGGACACCATCTTAGGGTCCGCCCCAGATAAAATCTTACAAGCTTGGTGCAGCTTTGGAAGGGAAGAGCTTTTGAGATTTCTGTACTTAGGGCTCGCTGTAGTTCGATATGCTGTTCCAAAAGGGCTCGAAGTCCTGCAGCGTTTGGGGCTGCTTGAATTTGAGATCGATGAATTGGGTGATAGCCCTGAAAGGGTTTTGAACTTCATCCGAAAAGACCTTGAGCTCGTTAGGACCATCACATCAGAGACAGAAAAATCGCAATCCATACTCGTTGATCTCGATAAATTGGTAAGCCGGTTTAGATTTGGCTCATACCTGGACGGCCTGGACGCCTTTAGAGAGGAACCTTGCCCTGCGATTGTGTGCTGTCTTGGAAAGCTTCTGATCAAATGGCTTCTCTCGTCAAAGGAAGGTACCAAGGCCCTTGCATTATGGCATAAGAAAGAGGATTTACATAGAGAGAGATATCCTAAGACCCTGTACAGCTCCAAGGCGCTCAGATTGCGTGAGCTCACAGCCCATCTGTCCTGGCTTGAGTCTACATTGGATCAGGCGCTCCCACCCCCGACAAATCTTCTCGATTTGATCAATACTTATCACTCGGCAAATCTGCATTTGGTGGAGCTGACCGTAGCCCAGATCCATGACACTATCCGTCTCTTAAAAGATGACGAGATCACAGAGATTGTTAAGCCCCATTTGGAAACCACTCAACCCAAAGTGGACTCTGCCATTTCCGGCTATGATAGGAGCTTAGGGCGTGTGATTTCAACCGATTGGACAGGGTACATGCGCTTTCCGAGGTTGAATACCCAGATTCTGAGGGATTTGATACAGGCTGGATCACGAAGAAAGGAAAGGGTCTGGGTCATTATACTTGATGGAATGAGGTTGGATTCATGGGATCGTTTTGTTTGGCCTGGGCTGCGAGAGTTTTTTGAGGTGGAGGGTGAGGAGCAACTTTACCTTGCGACCGTGCCCTCCTACACGGACATATCAAGGGTAGCCCTACTCGCGGGTAAGCTGCCAGCCTATTGGAAAGATTATTCCAACCGTTACACAACCGATCACAATATTCTCTTCTCCCGCTATTTGGGTCTTGGAAAGGACGAGTCGAAAAAGAAGGTTAAAATATTGGCCAGAGTTGAGGAAAAGACCGAGCAAGCAGAACTTGACTTTGATCCTGCACAATATCGTGTCATGATCTTTAACTTAAGTGATGACTGGATCCATCATGAGCAAGGTAGTCTTGTTCGAGTCAACGACATTATTCAGGATAAATTCGAAAAGCTTGTACTCCCTGAGCTCACGTTTAGGGTTCGACCAGAAGATATTGTGGTGGTGACGAGCGACCATGGGTTCATGGAACTCAAAAAGCAGTTCATGCATAGGGTTGATGGTATCCCGAATGAAAATATCACGTATCGATATATCAAGGCTTCACAATATGAAAGAGGTGTTGAAGTCACTTACGACAATAAGAATCGGTGGACCGTAGCAGTGGGTCATGAATGGTTCCAAAGGCCAAAACCGACTGGAAGACACTCCCGCTATACCCACGGGGGCATATCTATGGCAGAGATGGTCATACCTGCTGTTAGATTGAGGAAAAGAACAAAGAAGGAAGTGGCGCTGGTACTGTTGATAGACGATGTTCCCGAGTGTACGCCAGGCGATTCTGTCATGTTGTCGATCCGAGTGAAGAACCACGGAACGCTCAATACAAACGTATCCTTAACGTGCAGATTGGCAGGACGCTTGATAGCAGAAGAAGAATTGCTTTTGCCCGGTGGTACGTCTCATGAATGGCCGGTATCTCTGGTTGCTGATCCTAAGGCGACTCAAGTCGCTGTCAGAGCCGAATATACGCTAATGGGGAAAAAGAAAAAGACCGAAAAACGCCAGGTGGTCATCCCTGTCAAGGAAACCGGGGCCAAAATTGAAATTGATACAAGTGCACTGGATGACTTTGAAGATATGTAGATTAGAATCATGATCTGTCCTTTAGTGAAGATCAGATAAAGGCGGTGAAGCATTATGAACAAAGACCATGATAATTATCAATTTACGGCTCTTGACCATAAAGTGCAAGAATTGATGCCCGACAGGATTATCCTTAAGTCGCTCACAAGGTGGAACGACGCATATAAGGAGTTCCCTCGGTTTGTGATGGAGTATCTTGTAGCCCGTTTTGTGGATCCATCCAATCCTGTGATTGGCCAATCTAAGATTGACCGTATTTTGACAGAAAATTGGGTCGACAGCTCAGAAAAGGAACTCATCAAGAGTAGGATCAAGGAAAAGGGCGTATATAAACTCTTGGGCAGCTTACAAGTGAGACTTGATGCAGCCAAAGATCACTATTGGGTTACTCTACCCGTCATAGGCGAAAACACGGTAAGGATAACGAGAAATATTCTGGTGGAACATGGGGACAGCCTGCTTGCCGGTGGCGCTTGGGGGACATGCACGATTGAGTATGACAATAACTATAAAATTGGAAACAGGATCTATCCCTTCGTGGTAACGGATTTTAGACCATTTCAAATCACACGGGTGAGCCTTGAGGATTACATAGAAAAGCGAAAACATTTCAGTGCAGAAGAGTGGACTAATCTTCTGATGAATACCATAGGTTTCAATCCAGCCTATTTCTCGCTTCGCCAAAAATTCCTTTATTTGCTTCGACTGGTCCCTTTTATCGAGAAAAATTACAACATGATAGAGCTAGGCCCTCGAGAGACGGGTAAAACATATACGTACCGTAATACGTCTTCCCGTTCCTTTGTCATCTCGGGAGGCTTTACAACGCCAGCGACTCTTTTCTATCACAAAGGAGCAAAACGATTAGGCATCATAGGACAACGTGACGTTGTTTATTTCGATGAAATTGGTCGTACTCGTTTTACCGATGCAGACGCCACAGTAAATATTCTTAAGGATTATATGCAAACCGGGCAGTTCACGAGGGGTGATCAGGAATTTACGTCTGCCGCCAGTATTGTTCTCGGAGGAAATATCGAGGTTGACACTGAAAATGGTATATCAAAGCCATCTCAAAACTATTCCCATTGGCTCGCTGTTTTGCCGGCAGAACTTAATACTGATACGGCATTTGTTGACCGGTTACACGCATATTTGCCGGGTTGGGAGCTTACTAAGATCAGGAGAGAGTATTTCGCTAAAGGATTTGGGTTTATGACTGATTACTTTGCCGAAATCCTTAAACGACTGAGGGAGAAAACCATTCAATCAGTGGTCTCCGCCCGGATCGATTTTTCAGGGGAGACAAGCCGAAATCAAGACTCAGTGCAAAAAACTATTTCAGGACTCATAAAACTCATTTTTCCCCACAAAGATGTGGACTCCATTGAACCGGACGAGCTGAGGTTATGTCTCAATTTGGCCGTGGAGGTCCGACAGATCGTCCAGGATCAGATGGCTATCATTAGTCCGGGGGAATACCGAAGTAGGCCAATAAAAGCAGAAATCAGAGACTGATTTTGGAAACATGAACAAAGAAAAACAAAGGCGTGAAATTCTCAGGTTCCTCAAGGGAAAAGGGAACAAGGATGTAGACGCCTTTTGCATTTATCAATGGATAGAGCGTTGCCATTTTCATGGCTGGTGGGATATCGGGATTGCGTTAGCTCCGAGTGTTCCACCTAATTCACTTGACCAGGATTATCACAAGAGGCTGAATTATCTATTATATGAGTGTCGAAGCAAATTGAAAGCGTCCACGGATAATTTAGGTATTTCCGAGAGAAGGCATATTAGAACAGTTTCAGCGAAACCTTCCGCAAATCTCAATTCGATAGATATCTTTGCTTTCGAAAGCCGCTCAAAAGAAACACTACGCCAAATCTATTCCGTTTTATATTTTATGGGATATTACGAGGCTGATTTTCCCGATGCCATCAGATCTACCATGAAAGTACTCAATGTTAATGATTATCAGACCATTTGTGATAAATGTGCGAGGAGATTTGCGGGCACCGTCGACAAGTTCAAAAGTTGGTACCATAGCGGCGAAATCTTGCAAAAGCTGGACGAAACATTTTCTTTAAGCCCCGATGACTACATTATATTCAGAGATATGCTGGCAAAGCAAAAGCGCTGATCTTTGTTAGGTATGAACAGGACAAATAAATGCCCTGTATATTGGGACTGTGGTGCCACGATAAAGGTGCCGGTATTAGAAACTAGTATAAATGAGTAGAGATAGTCAAAAACGAAAAATCCTCAGATTTCTCAAAGGCAAGGGGAGGAAGGATATAGATGCTTTTTGTATTTACCAGTGGATTGACCGGTGTCATTTTCACGGCTGGTGGGATCTTGGTGTCGCTCTCGGGCCGAGCGTTCCACCCAATTCACTTGACGAGCATTATCACAAACGATTGGATTTTCTTTTGGGTGAGTGCAGAAGCAAATTTGAGGCATTAAAGAAAGAATTCATAGAGTTGAAGAATCCTGGTGCAAAAAAGGGCTTCTTGATACCCAAATCGTTTTGGATCACCTGTACTGACCTTGGAATTAAGTTAGGAGGAAGGTCAAACAGTGGATTGAGACTCGAATTTCTTGGCAAGAAAATTCTTTATGTTGCAAGAATCGGCACCAACACCTGCGTCTTTCGCTTCTTTGACATGGATTCGGATCGATTGAACTCTTGGCTAAATTCACATGGGTTCGGCCATCTTGTTGAAGGAATCATTTGGCCCAAAAACGCGAGCCAAACAAAAAAGGCTTGCTTAAAGGTTTCCTGGACAGATGCGACTAATCTGATCCCAAGTATTATTGAAGAAGCGAAAAGCGATGTATTTGTTCTGTGGGAAGGCTTACTGCAAGCCGTTCGGGAAATAAAGGATTGCACCTGGGGAATGTATCTAGACTTTATTAAAGATAAATATTCCATCGTTCTTCCTGATAGCAAGCTTGAAACTGTCCGAAAATTCTTCGTCCATGTCTGCAATGCGGCAGGCAATGAACATTTAGCAAAACGTTTGAGTATTCAAGCACAACAAGCAACAAAACAAGGGGTCGAACAAAACAAGTAGGGGGAGGTCCGGGATGTCATTGACTACGTTGAATAAGTCTGATGCGCAGATTTTCAAAGAAGTGTCCATGGGCGGTAGATTTGGAAAATATGGTGATGCCAAACGCAAGGCCCTGCTCTGCACAAACGGGTTTGAGAGAAAATGTATGTTTAAGGACTTCTGCACGTTCTGCACGAACGTCCTATAAAATGTCCCATAAAACCATTTATTCTTTTTCGCATGCAATAATGCACGAAAACAAATCGGGCTTTTAGGCCCGCTGCATCAAAGTTGGACAGATATGATTTGATTTCTCAATACTTAAGGGGGGCTCATGGGAACATGTTTTGTAATGCAACCTTTTGACAACGGTGTTTACGATAAAAGATATGAAGATATCTTTGTACCAGCCATTAGAGCAGCTGGTCTTGAACCATATCGCGTCGATCGGGATCCTGGCGTCAGTATACCGATAGATGAAATCCAGACAGGAATAAGAAATTCAGAAGTCTGTCTTGCTGAGATAACAACTGATAATCCTAACGTCTGGTTTGAACTTGGATATGCCATTGCGAGTTATAAAGAAGTTGTTTTGGTTTGCTCTGCTGAGCGTAAAACAAGATTCCCATTTGACGTACAGCATCGGAATATCACCAGGTACCAGGCTGAATCATCTCGAGATTTTGAGCAATTAAAAGAAAAGGTCACAAAAAGGTTAGTAGCGATATTGGAAAAAGAGGAAATTCTTGGCCGTGTAGCAGATATGCCACCTATCGCCGAGACTGAAGGTCTTGCTCACCATGAGATGGTTGCTTTAGTGACCATTGCAGAAAACATCGATTCACCCTCTGATAGGGTTGGAACCTATACAATAAAGGAAGACATGAACAGGGCTGGTTTCACAAAAATAGCCGTTACTTTGGCTCTTACATCGTTGTTGCGCAAAGGGATGGTTGAGGATCAAATGGAAACTGACATAAATGGCAATGAATTCTTTCTGTATACCGTATCCCAAAAGGGAATGGAATGGCTACTTCAGAATCAAGATAGGCTGGTACTTAAGAGGCAAAAGTCTGAAGCTGTATCGCCTTCAGATACTCCCGGCGATGATATTCCATTCTGATTCATCGTCCAACATGCGGCTGCACAAGGACCGCTCGTAGCCTCGCGGCCTGTGAGCCGCGCCGTCAGAAGCTGCAGGATTTGAGGTCTGTCCATTGGGCCAGAGCAATCCCAAATGAACATGGAGTCATTCAATGGGTGAAAAAGGAATCCCGGAAAAGATACTCCTTGATACCGTTGCCCGCTTTGAAAATGCTGAATCTGGCAATACTGCTGCAGCTAAGCTGTTGCGAGAGGGCATAGCAGCGAAAGCAAGGTGTCAGACCTACACATTTGACAAAACTGGCCTGAGATGAGAAACTGGCTCGACAGGTCAAGCTGTATTTGTGCCACCGCTATAGCGGTAAGAAACTAAGGAAAATTGCAGAGCGATTTGGTGTGAGCGAATCAGGGGTAACCCAGGCGAGTCGAAGAATCCGAATAAAGCAAAAAAATGATAAAAAGCTCGGAAAGCTTATCACGAAGATGGCGAAGGAACTGCTTTTGTCAAATGTGTAGGTTTGACACCATTTTCTTTTCTAAATTCTCGAAAGGAGGGGTTTATGTTTGTCGGATCGGTCGATTTAGGCTATACAAATTTTGAGCTTGTGATTGTACCATTGAAAGGGACTTCGTTGCCGGGGCAATGGAATATGGATACGGATCTTATGATGCTATGTCATATGCAAAGCGGAAAATGGTGCACCTGCCGTCCTAATGAGCATCCAGACCGTTTTGTTGATAAGCTTGGAATGTCGAACCCTGATGCTGAGAATTTGGCTGAGTGGCTAAAGAAAAATTTTGCTGGCTAACCTACTGCTTATTCTTCAACCGGAAGCTCGCACAAGCAACATTTTTCCCATTTTACTGAAACCGCCCTTTCAATAATTTTCTGAATTGATTCCGGAATAAACGGCGGATCTTGAGATGTTAATTTTGTTGCAATATACCTTGCTATAAGAGGTTTTCCTGAATCGCCATGTAGTCCCATAGATTTCCGGGCTTCCGCTGTTAATTTATCGGCATCAGGAATTTCAGGTGACAAATCTGTTTCCCATTTAGATGGAAAACATGAAACCTTATCGGTTATTAAGGTTTTGTCAGGCGGGTCGGTGGCTTCCCCCAATATCTCAAGCAATTCCTTCGACTTTTCAAGTATATTCGCATCTTTATTGTCCTTGTCATAATCAAACAATACAAAACAAGGTATGCCCAACTCATTGAAGATACGATAAAGCTTGTCCATCGTGCCTTTACCACCGCAGTCAACAACACTCACATTAAGAGAATCTAAGGGATGGCCTAAAGCTTCAGCGTAAATTGGCAAGGCATATTGCTCCGTTGCTCCTTCAACAAGAATTATGCTTTTTGCAAAAAAACCTTCACTTCTATTCGGATGATAAGCATGGGAGTAACGTTCCCTTATTGAGCTGTCAGTTGGATTTGCTCCGGGTTGCCTTGCTGCTAAATCATTAATCATGTTTTGTATTGGGAGTTGCCAAATTTTGCTTCTTACGATTTTATTACCATCTATTTTCTTCTGAACAGATTCAACCCGTATTACTTCATCAAAATAAGCCACATCTAACAGTAATGAAGAATGCGTTGAAAAGATTACCTGATCGCCCTGGTTCGCTATATCTTTAAAAACTCTTCGTATGGTTCTTTGAGCCTGGGGATGCATATATAATTCAGGTTCTTCCACCGCAAAGATCATTGGCTTCTTTTTCTTATCTCCTACGCCTGTGACCAATTCTGAATAACAACGCAAGATAGAAAAGATAATGGCACGCTGAAGTCCGTGCCCTTTATTAGAAACTATATTTCTAAATCCATCATCTGCAAATAACTGTGGAGTTGTAAGCAGCGTTTCAACTGTTGGAGATTGGAATTCTATCTCAAGGTCACAAGTCATGTATTCTTTTAAGATATCGTTCAATTTCTTTTCAGTTTTAACAATACTCTCTAATCTTTCATCCCCTCCAATGCGATTAAGTTTTTTCTGAAGTCCTTCCAGAGTGGTTTCTAATTCTACTCTTTGTTGGGCTGTAACGCTTTCCAAGACAGCATACAGCAATTTGCCAAAAGGATTGGTCTTTGTGACTTTGGCTTCGTCAGTAACGTCTCTTACCGCCGGCACAAAAATAAAATGAGGTAAAGTACCTTTGAGAACACCAGAATAGCCTTGCGGGTTATCATTCCAGGCATCTATGAAATCATCTTTTGTAAGGTGGTTATCGATGAATTCCTTCGCTTTTTCTTTCCAAGCTCCCACTTTTGGTTTCGCCGCTCCGACGTAATCAAGAAAGTTAGCATCTCCGACTCTCAGGTTGTCTTTGTCTTGCCACCATTCATCAATATTTTTCCCATTTATATTGCTTTCCTGGAGCCAATCATATTTCGGAACCGGTTTGCAGAAATGCTGGCTTATGACAGGCTTGCCTTCGTCAGGTGGCCCTCCTTCTTCCTCTGTCTCTTCAATTTTCCATTCAGCAGATCTTGCAATATGAAACGTGCCATCAGGTCTCAGATACGGCCTGAGCTTCTCGTTATCTTTTTCATCGTCTGATAATTCATCGAAAAGAGCTTCAATCCAAATAGTTAACTCGATATCACCATCCCAGAATGTTTCTTTATCAACTTTTGTGATAGTCGGATTAAAAAGTAAATCCAATGCCCTGATTATTGATGACTTCCCTGCATTATTAGCTCCTACAAGAGCATGCATTTGTCCTATTTCAATAGGCACGTCTTTACAGGAGCGATAATTCTTAATGTGTACCCACTTTAGTTTCATGATTTATCCCCATTCTTAAATTTGAGATTCAAAGGATAGGCACATGTGATAAGAACTCCCTTTATTGAGGATGGAGTATAGAAAAAAACACATTGTGTGTCAAGGTTGAATTGGCCGCAAGATATACTGGTTTGGGATCAACGCTAATAGTGAGATTGTAGATAGTTAAAAAAATGGTGAGTAACGGATAGGATGACTTAATAATTATTGGAAATTACACCATTTTTGGCTAATTTTGTAAAATTTCTACTGGGATAGGGGACGTCCGGAAAGCGCCGGGATAAACCGGCATAGAGTAGGGGATGAAAGAGCCCTACATGAAAGGAATAGCTGATCCATCATGGCCCCGAGTCATGCGCGGGCAGCCGCGAGGCTGCACGCGAAGCGTTGACAGGGGAAAGCGTAGGCCAGCCATTGAGCTCCGAAATCACCCTTCCGGGGTGCCGACCTCGTCGGACGGTAGGGAAGGCAACACGGTGGGCGGCGTTATGCAGCGAGTCGCCCACTGCCCCCGCGGAGTCAGAGACCCTGAGCATGCGTGGAAGCTCTATGCACGAGAACCGGGAGATCCCGCGAACTGGCCTTGTCTGGTGGCACAGCGAGGGGACCTTTGGGGACGCTGTTGACTAAGTTGAATAAGTCAAATGCCGTTGGGGGACTGAATGGAGATGAGTCGTGGATTGGGTGGATTGGGGTCAAATCTTTCCTCTTGACAAATCGGGTTTAGGACGCGGGCAGGGTGGAAAGTTTAGGAAAGTTTGGGGATGCCCTTTAGTTTTACAGTTTCCAAGTAATCCTTTTAGAGCCGGTTCATGATGGCAAGAAAGTTGAGGACAGAGGAATTGAGCGTTGTAGGGGACGTCGGGGCCGTTGTTGACTCTCATGAGAAGGCAGGGGGGCGTCCCGGTCTCCGTACGTT
>JAUWXF010000349.1 GCA_030616475.1 Desulfobacterales bacterium | reverse complement strand
TTGTGATTGTTAGGATTTTGACAGGTTGACTGATAAGTGGACACACCTTCCTTTCAGTTTCCCTGAGTCGGCTATACCCCACATATTGGGGTTGACTGTGTGTTGCCCAAACTATCGGATACTTGCCAATATTGACACTCGTCACCCACACGATTTTTGTGAGGATATATAACTGAAATCATAAAATTTGTCAATGGCTTAGGCCAAAGCCTCGTTTACCGATGTTCTTGGAAGCTGTTGTCACTGGAAAGGATCGAGAATTGAGCCTGGAACCGTGGAAGGCCGCATCTTGGAAACGCCACACTGTTTGAGAGCAAAAGTTACGATCGTATTTGCATATGGCAAATATTTTGGCTTTTCAATTGGTCGCCCTGATAGCGCAGGTATCTATGATTTTGGCGCGGACACTTCACACATAACAAATGGACATGTTCAAGATAAAATGCAGAGCCATTTGGTTCGCTGCCTTCCAGTTTCCTTCTTGGGAAGTATCATCAAATTGCGTGAATTCTTCCGGCAACAAGCTCCTTTTCACTTATACTGACTCTTGCTAGAAACTCTCTCGTTCAAAAGATTACATTTATTTCCGTGCCAGTGGGGCGCGCGAATTGCTGGGTTGCTCTGCCATTAGTTGAGGCCACAACATTATAAATTCCCTCTGGTAAGCTAACCTCATAATCTCCACCGTTGGCAACATTAACCGATCTTATCTCAATCTCTTCAGTACGGCCTTCGCACTGCGCCGCCTGTCTAAAACTAAGAGCTACGTGCTGATCATCACCACCCCCAGCTATGGTAACATCGCCTGTGATGTCGCCGGTTGAAATAGCACCAAGAGTAAAATCTTGTGTATGCGAAGTGTTAGATGCCACGACAATTCGTGCACAATCTGGATTATATCCCTCTTTATAAGCTACAATGTTGTAGGTGCCTGGCTGCAAGAAAATCGTATACGATCCGACTTCTCCCACTTCGGGGTTATCATTTGTTACGGTCGATGCTTGTACAAGGACCCTATCTTTTGCATTAGCAGCAGCATCATATATCTGGGCACTAACCCAGACCCCTCCCAATGGCTCCTGGTCATCATCTTTAACGGTTCCGCTCATAATAGAATACTCTTCGGTATCGAGCACTTTGATCGTAGGCTTTAAAAGCCATTGCCCACTATTGCCTGGCTTTACAATAGATTTTGAGGCGTCAAAATCCAAGATCAGTTCAGTCGTCTGATTTTCATTGATGTCAAACCCGTGCACTATCTTGATGC
>JAUWXF010000136.1 GCA_030616475.1 Desulfobacterales bacterium | reverse complement strand
TTGTGATTGTTAGGATTTTGACAGGTTGACTGATAAGTGGACACACCTTCCTTTCAGTTTCCCTGAGTCGGCTATACCCCACATATTGGGGTTGACTGTGTGTTGCCCAAACTATCGGATACTTGCCTTATGTTGTGAGTTCACCTAACTTGGTGAAAATAGCAGAATATTTGATTTGAGTCCAGGAAATTTGAATATGGTTAAAAAACAACGTGTTAGCAAGAATGTTACAAATTTGTGAAGGAACTGTCAACATAACAATTGGTATTGAAGTATACCCCTCGTGGTCTGATCCACGGCCGGAGTAACCCTTTAGAGGCTGTCCAGCCAGGCCAGAATTTCTTCTTTATTTTCCCAATCAATCAATTCTTCTATCTTCAGATCATCACTGAGATTGGATTGGGTATATTCGATAAATCTTTTCTGTATCTGCCTTTTGCGAGACAGATCCAGATGTATATAAACCATTAAATTCTTTTCCGCGTTGATTGATAAAGAGACGATATCGATTTTAAACTTGGTTTTTTCAATATACAGGCTCTTCTCCCTTGGTCGGTAGTGACTGCGCAACAACCGTAATGGCTCTGATATTCTCATTCCGCATCGAGCCAACAGCAAAATAGCCAGGTAAATGCCTAAATTTTTGAAGTAGTATTTTCCGGTTTTACCGAGTCTTTTGCAAACTGCAGACAACAATTCATCTATTTGTTCCGGTGAAAACACAAATGGGATAATAGACCTTTCTGCAAGAGGGGGAACATCCCATAAGCGCTAAGTTGTTTTGTAAACGTTCACAGGTGACATTTATGCCGTACGGAATTGTTTTGAAAGATGTTCGATGTTCATTTTTTTCAGTAAACCTTCCACAGTCCATCCGGTGCAAAAATAACTTAGCGCTTATGGGGAAACATCCTGCACAGGGTTTTGTGTATAGCCGAGATTTCGACGATAGGTGATATATTCTCTGAATGGTGGGGCCAGAAAGCTTTCAAAGTGTTTCATCGAAGAGTACCTCGCGCATGAGTTGTATATGGATGCTAAGATATTATCGCGTGGACTCAATGGAGTCGTGTCCCATCATCTCTTTGATTTCATATATTGATGCACCCGCCTCAAGCAGGTTTTGTGCATATGTGTGTCTGAGCCAATAGGCTGTGGAACAAAGCCCTACCTGTCTCATGCATGCTGTAATGTAGTGGCCAATTACTCCCGGGCTTAGTGGCCCATGAGGGGGATGAAAACTCAAGAAAAGGGCCCTGTGTTTGCTATCGGGCCTTGCGCCAATCATGTAGGCCGCTATGGCCTTGATCGTATGCTCGGGCACAGGAAGTGTCATTGGATTGTTGCTCTTTCTGTCTCTAAGGCTTAACTCTGCCTTGCTGAAGGAGATATCATCGAGGCTGATCTTGCTTATTTCTGCGGGCCGAAGTCCCAAAAAATAGGCCAGGTGGACCATGGCATAAGTTCTAATGTCGTTGGCAGAAGAAAGCCTTAAGCTGGCAAATAGTTTTTCTACCTCGTGTGGCCGCAAGAAGTTGGGTGGTTTAGCCTTAGCAAATACAGGTGCGCCTACCACCAGAGGTGCAAGATCCGTCTTTATTATTCTGCGATCCTGGTACAGGTAGCTTAAAAAGCCCCGAAGGTAAGACCGGTAGGTTCGTTTTGTATCCTGAGAAAATCCTACATTAAACTTTGCCAGGAAGGCATCTATCTGTTCGATCCTTAAGTGGGAAAGCTTGATCTTGTATCTTTCCAGGTAATCATGAAAAGAGGCCAATATCTTGGTTTCACCATGCTGATGAGCAAGTAATTCTGTCGATCCTTTATTATATCTGTGTTACGAGATCTTGACGTTGGATCAGACTATCTACGCCCATTGATTTAGTATTTTTATCGTGATAAAAAGACGAGCGGAAAATCTGTGCTCTCCTGGACGATTCAAAATCAAACGATGTTTATGCGTAGAAGGTTAAGGGTTTAAAGGGCGAAATTACCAAGATAGTACATCGGAAGGTCAAGATGGATATTCAGCGATGTTTTGAAATACTTGAGCTTGACAGTGGTGCCTCGCCAGATGAAGCGAAACAAGCTTATAAAGATGTAGTGAATGTTTGGCATCCATTTACTCTGTCACAAGACGGTAGAGTGTGGCTTGAAAGCAACGGTAAAGCCTGTACACTTTCGTCGAGATTGCGTTTCCACCCCGCATATAAAAGGAGGACCTATGGAGCAGCAAGACCGCGAACGATTGATAAATCTAACACTGGATGAGAAGATAGAACAATCAAAGGAAATCATAAAAGAAGCTCTAAAGAGATTCTCAAGTGACGAGCTTTGTCTGGCCTGGACGGGAGGCAAAGACAGTACAACCATGCAGTGGCTTTACCGGGAAGCGTGCAAGGATATGGGGCAGCCCCTGCCCAGGGCCATGTTTATTGACGAGGGGCACGTGTTCGAGGAGATACTTGAGTTGGTGGACCGCGTAAAAAGCGAATGGAACGTGGAGGTAGTGGTTGTTAAGAACACCGACGTAAGCGAAAAGGCCCAGAAAGTGGGTGACCTCATTAGAGTGGCAGATCTAAATGAAAGAAACCGACAGGAGATTGAAAACCTCGGTTTTACTGAAGAGGCCTTCCCCTTTGACCCTGAATCCTATGTTGGAAATCACCTGATGAAAACTGTGGCCATGAACGTGTTCATAGAAAACAACGGGGTGAAGGCGCTTTCCACGGCCATCCGCTGGGATGAACAGGATGCCAGAGTGACGGAAGACTATTTCAGCCCAAGAACGAATCCGGACCATACGAGGGTACAACCCATCCTGCATTTTAGGGAACGCGATATCTGGAATACCATTCATCAATATCACATCCCCTTTTGCTCCCTGTACTACCAGGGGTATCGATCCCTGGGGGCCAAAGGTTCCACCATAAAAACTTCGGATATCCCGGCGTGGGAGCAGGACCTTGAGAGCACGCCTGAGCGTGCTGGCCGTGGTCAGGAAAAGGAAGAGATCATGGCGCAATTGCGCACCTTGGGGTACATGTGAGATAACGATTTGAACGTTTCTTTGTGATCGAACGCTTCGACTGTAATGAAGGAGTTAAACATGGGTTTATTTGACAAATTCGGAAAAAGAGAGAGACCGCGAGTGGTTGTAGTGGGTCTGGATGGAGTGCCCTACACGCTCCTAAAAGAATTGAAAAATAAAGGCCGTATTCCCAACATGGCAGCGATCTTTGAGAGAGGGTACTTTGGCCAGATGAGTGTGTGCATCCCAGAGATCTCCTCGGTATCCTGGTCGTCCTTCATGACCGGCACCCAGTCCGGCGAGCACGGGATCTTCGGGTTTACGGACCTCCAACCCGGAACCTATAAAATCTATTTCCCCAATTTCATGCATCTCAAGGCCCCTCCCCTGTGGAAGGATCTTGGTGCCCGGGGCATAAAAAGTGTTGTGATTAACATGCCGGCCACCTACCCTGCCCGGAAGATCAGTGGCGTGCTCATATCAGGGTTTGTAGCGATTGACATCAACAAGGCAGTGTATCCGCCGTCCCTTATCCCTCGCTTGAATGAAAGGAATTACCGTATCGACGTGGATACCATGAGGGCACGCCAAGACCACGACTTCTTGGTCCGCGACCTGGATGCAACCCTTGAGGGCCGCGAACGGGCGGCCGATTTTCTCTGGAATGAGATCGACTGGGACCTGTTCATTGTAGTAGTCACAGGCACCGACCGTTTAATGCATTTTCTCTGGGACGCGTTCGAAGAAGAGGCGCATCCCTACCACCAGGCCTTTCTGGATTATTTCAACAAGGTGGACGACTTCGTGGGCCGTGTATACGATCGGTTCTTGGGTTTAGATGGTTCAAAAGAGGAAAAAAACCAATTCTACATGCTATCCGACCACGGGTTTACAAAGATCAAGACCGAAGTGTATCTCAATCGCTGGCTACAGAAAAATGGATATCTGAAATTCCGAAAGGAGCAACCCGAGACCATCATGGATATCGGCCCGGGATCAACGGCCTTTGCCATGGACCCTTCCCGCATTTACATGAATCTTAAAGGAAAATACCCTTTGGGAGCATTAGATGCTTCAGACTATGACCGGGTACGGCAAGAGGTAAAGGAATGCCTCGAAGAGCTGACTTTCGACGATGGTAACAAGATTGCAAACAGGGTGTACTTTAGAGAAGAGCTTTATGGTGGTCCCCATGTGGCTCAGGGCCCTGACCTCATCGTACTCGCGCATCACGGATATGATCTGAAAGCCAAGATGATGTCGGACAACGTTTTTGGACGCACAAACCTTGTCGGCATGCACACCCAAGATGATGCCTTCTTCTTTAGCAGCACCGGCATAGGCTGCAGGTCTATTTTTGACGCAAGCGGCATTATCTTACAGTCCTTTATATAAACTTGGCCTCCTGCAGGTTCGAAAGGCAAGATGGGCGAAAAGACGCCGTTACCCATTGAAGGGCCTGTTAAGACAAAAAAACCTCTCTTACTCCCGCCTGACACCCCGGCACAAATTCCTAAAGCAAAAACAGTTCGCATAACAGTACGCAAACAATAGCGACGGGAACGGTGTTGAAGGTTCGAGTGGGGAACACATTATAAAATCGCTTCGCGATTTTATGCAACGCGGCTACGCCGCTCAAAAGAGGGAATTCCTATCTTAGAGGACCGGGGAGAAGCCCCCTACCGCATCGACCGGATGCTTTCTCAACTCCGTCTTGGGGGCCACCTGGATCGGGTTGCGGGGGTTCTTCTCGGGTCCTTTCAGGACTGCGGCCCCCCATGGACTCAATCCTGGGTCAAACTAGCAACCTGTTTTAACGACTTGAAATGCGGCATCGGGACGTGTATCATGGAATTTCGGATTGCGGATTTTGGTTCGTGTCGTATTTTCCGGCCTGTCCGCCATCGGCTACGCCCCCGCCTGCCACTGCCTGGCACTGGCGGGCAGGTCAGGCGAATGCCGGGCGGGCTTGTCCGCGTTGGGGGAAGGAGACAAGAAATGCTACAAATCGAGGATTTGCAGGTTAAGGTTGGCGACAAGGAAATCCTGAAACACATCAATCTTGAGATTCATACGGGTGAGACCCATGTCTTATTTGGCCCGAATGGGTCCGGCAAGACGTCTTTATTGATGACGATCATGGGTTATCCGCAGTACAGAGTCACCGGCGGAAAGATTTCTTTCAAAGGGGAAGACATCACCGACATGCCTGTTAACCAGCGGGCGCAGCTTGGCATCGGCGTCTCTTACCAGCGGCCACCCACGATTCATGGTGTGAAGACGAGAAAAATGGTTGAAATTTGTGCTAAAGGCAAAGTGGATGCGGAGGCCCTGGCGGAAAAGGTGAACTTTTCTGAATTCCTGGGGCGTGACATCAATGCGGGTTTTTCCGGCGGCGAGATCAAGCGCTCTGAGCTGTTGCAGTTGATGGCACAGGATCCGGACCTGTTGCTCTTTGATGAACCGGAGTCTGGTGTTGACCTGGAAAATATTCCCCTCATAGGGAACGCAATTAGCAACCTACTTCAACGAGATTTTAAGGTGAACGCTGGAAAGACCCAGAAGGAGAGGCGCAAGGAACGAACGAAAATGGGCCTGATCATTACCCACACCGGTTTTATCCTGGATTATGTGACTGCGGACAAAGGGATATTACTCTATGAGGGTGTTTTGACTTGCACGAGCAATCCTCGGGAGATTTTCAGATGTATTAGCGAAGTTGGATATGGGGAGTGCTTCAGATGCGCGGTTTAGACGAAAAGGCCATACAGGCCAAGGAGAAGAAGGCAGCACTCGGCCCTGACATTGACGTTGATTCCTTTCAGTCGGAACCCGTTCACCATGATTACATTGATGATTTGGGTGCCTTGTCCGAAGCCGATAAGAAGCAGATGATCCTGGCAGGAGTGGACGCCAAGGAAAGGGAAAGGTCGGGTAGCTTTGTGCAAAAAGATACATCGGTGCTCCATGCCCATTCAAAGCAGGAAGGCTTGGAGGTGATACCGATGAAGGAGGCTCTGAAACAATATGAGTGGATAAAGGATTACTACTGGAAATTGGTGGCGGTGGACACCGACAAGTACACAGCCAGAGTTCAGCTTGACTTGCATAACGGCTATCTCATCCGGGCACTTCCAGGCAGCAAGGTGGTCTATCCTGTTCAGGCGTGCTTGTACCTGGAAAAGGAAGGCTTAGGCCAGAATATCCACAACATTGTTATAGCTGAAGAAGGATCTGAGCTTCATGTAATCACAGGTTGTGCGAGGGCCGTCCATTTACGGCGAGGGCTCCACATCGGGATCTCTGAGTTTTACGTAAAGAAGAACGCAAAGCTCAGCTTCACCATGATCCACCACTGGGCCGAAGAGATGGTGGTGCGAGCCAGATCGGCGGGAATAGTTGAGGAGGGGGGGCTTTTACTCAACAATTATATTTCCCTGAAGCCAGTGAAGTCTGTCCAGATGTATCCGACCACTCACCTGATTGGAAAGGGGGCAGTGGCCCGTTTCTACAGCCTGCTGGTGGGTAGCCCTGGCTCCGAAATGGACATAGGCGGCCGCGTAGTCTTGAAAGAGGCAGATACCCGGGCCGAGATCATTTCCCGCGCCATCACCAACGGGGCAAAGATTATTGCCCGCGGCGACCTTGTGGGTGAGGTGCCAGGGGTAAAGGCCCACCTGGAGTGCCACGGTCTCATCCTTAACGGCGGATCGATTCACGCCATACCCGAGCTGGAGGGCAAGGTAGACAATGTGGAGATGTCTCACGAAGCTGCCATTGGCAAGATCGCCCAAGAGGAGATCCTCTACCTTATGTCCCGTGGTCTGACCGAAGACGAAGCCACGGCAACTATTGTGCGAGGCTTTTTGAGCGTAGATATTCCGGGCCTGCCTCCTCAGCTCAAGGCCGAGATTGATCGCGCCGTGGAGCAAAGTAATAAAGATATGATGTAAATCTACTTTACCCGTTCCGCAGTCTGCGCAAATTATCTCCGGCAAACTCTATGGCGGGGTCGAGATCCAGGGCTAATTCATAATAACGAATAGCCTGTTCTTTTTCCCCCATATCCCGATAATTGGAAGCGATATTCGCATAATCGATGGCAGAACCCGGATCCAGGCGGAGCACCTTCCGGAAGCATTCGATGGCCTTTTCATGCTCCTTTAACTTGAAGTAACAGAAGCCCATAAGATTATGGATGTCGGTCCTCTCATTATCATAATCCCCTGCTTTCTCTAGAACTGCGACCGCCTGTCTGTATTGACCCAGATCTTTCAAGCAGACCCCCATATAGGAGTAAGTGCTGGCAATATCTTCGTCTTTTGGATCGAGCGCCAAGGCCTCCTCAAAACACCTTATGGCCTTAGATGGCTCACTCATCCAGAGATGGCATGATCCTAAGAAAAACTTCACATAGTATTTTCTGGGGATCAGGTCGTCCACCTTCTGTAATTCGGCGATTGCCCATTCATGGTCGCCGCTTTCTGCTATCAGCTTGGCGGAAAACATACCCACGCTGGTTCCTGCGGCCCGCTCCCGAAAATGGGCACCCGGTATGATAGTATAAAAGGCGGGGATTTGAAGCCTGGGATGCGTCACATTGACGACAATGACCTCCATGCCAATTCGGGACAAGGCAGAAATAGAGTTTTCCACCTCCACCTTTATGTTGTCATGGGAAAGGTCTGGTAGTTCTGTAATATCTATCTCACCCGGGGAATGGATGACGAAGTCGGCTTCTTCAAGGGTTCTAAACTTCGGGAGACCGCTGGCCACGTAGTTGGAGGATGTATTGAAGTCGCCTGCAAGCTGGGCCACTTCTGTCAGGGCACGACTTAATGCCTTCTCCGGGTTTGGTGTGGTGCCGGCAGTCCACACGATTTCGCTCCGGCCCGGAAAGGTGGACGGATCATAAGCGAGGACTGCCACACTGGGAATGCCGGTATCAAGCGAGAAATCAGAGACAAACAACCTGACCCCCACTTTCTTGTACTTGCCAATCATCTCAAGAACGAGTGGATCGGTGACTGAGTCTGTGTTGATTGCGGGGACCCTCAATTTCTTGCGGCTTACAATTGACGATACATGCCTTTCAACGATCTCGCATATGCCCTGGCTGAGCGCTTCTTCCACACAGTTCCCGGCTGATGGACCATTGTACTCGTTGATGGCAAAAAACCAGTTAAAGGGGATGAGCATTTCTTCCTGGCGGGTCATATTGTAAGCCCAGGTCCATTTCAGAGGGAGCCTGGAAAAAACCTCTTGAGCTTTGTCCAGGTCATCAGAATTGTCATGCACAGAAAGGGCAATCGCTTCAAAAGGGAGGGCACGATTCTTCAGATTTCTGTATTCTTCAACAAAAAAGTTCTCGGCATCTTTGTAAAAACTGAAGAAGCTGAATCTTTCAGCCAGCTCTATCACCGCACTCGCCTCTGACTGGTGCGGGGTGCCCCCTTTTCCCATCTGCTTCTTTGTGCCTATGATCTCGAGGGCATCCTGGGCGCATATGCTGAAATATACGGGGATATCCAGTCTGCCGTTATCGATTCTCATGGTTCTTTCCAAAATATTTAGGTTCACCTCTTTTAGTCTTTCCTTGAACCTTCGCACCGTCTCTTCTGGTGTTATGACCTTGTCCTGGTCCAAAGTAAAACGCTTATAGGCGTCTTTGAGAATCACCTTGCTCGTCATCTATATCCTCCCGCTCTGTCGCTTCGCTACGCACGGTGCATAGCGCATGGGGCATGAAATAGTAAAAATCCGGCTCCAGAGGGGCCGGCTTTGGAATAACCCTGGAAGGGATGATTACCGTACTTGCAACGCCATGAAATCCGAAATTCGAATACCCGCCTGCCAACGCCTGAGACAGCATTCAGCTTATGTGCCGGCATGTCTGGCAATGGCGGGCAGGGCGCCACGGTCGCCGGACATCTGCAATGCCTGCACACACGGCAATGGCGGGCAGGTCTCTGGCAATGGCGGGCAGGTCGAAATCCGAAAC
>JAUWXF010000235.1 GCA_030616475.1 Desulfobacterales bacterium | reverse complement strand
GAGCAATTTTTCGCAAGGTCAAGGAACTCAAGGGATTGCGCGGAGACGTACGTCGGTACGTCGCACAAGCGATCCCGCAGATTGACGCCGAGATTGCGAAAAAGGGCCATTTCTGGATGGAAACTTGTTAGCAAAAGGAGGGCTTTGCATGGCCATCGAGGATATCGTAAGGCATTATCAGGATCCCGAGAAAGATCTGAAATCAAATAAGAGTTTACCCCCCTCTGACAACGTCAACGCTTACCTTAATTTTCTGACTATTGATGATGTCATTTGCCGCTACATATGGAATGCCCAACCGTCCGGATATGCCCTGAGAGAGGTCTCTCCTGCTGAGTATAACATCAAATACAAACAGCCTTATGGCCGCCGGGCTTTTGGTGGCAAGACGGTACTTGTACGCGCCGGTATTGACGCTCCGGTTGACAGTAACGGCCGTGTCACAGGAACTGAAAGAATTCGACTTGCGATCCCCACCATAGAAGAGCTCTCTGGTTATGGCGCTCGGGTGGTTGTCATCGGTCACCAAGGGCGGTCAGGCAAACACGATTTTGTTGGGCTTGACCAGCATGCCAGGATCATCAGGAAACTCATAAACCGTCCGTGGCAGCCGAAAAAGACGGTCAAATATTTAGGTAACCTGACGGACAAAAAAGTGATCACCAGGAAGATTCGTTCGCTAAAGGACGAGGAAATCCTGATCCTAAACAATGTCCGCTTTCTGGTGGACGAGGTCTTTATTCGGGACAAGCCCGGGCTCAGGCCTCACGAGGTTAACAGGGGGTCCCGGCTTGTATCCATCTTAGAGCCCCTGATCGACTTCTATGTAAACGATGCCTTTAACACCTCCCACCGCAAGCATGCTTCCATGATTGGGTTTACGAACGTCATAAACCTGGTGGGGCGACAGACCGAGGTCGAAATGATGGAAAACAAGCAGGTCATCCATATTATCGAATACCCCTTCGTGCCGGTTTTTGGTGGATTGAAGGTGGGCGATTATATGGGTCTCATCAAAAACTCGGTCCTTTCTGACAAAGTCCCATACGTCTTGCTGGCAGGAATCCCTGGGATTATTGCTCTCATGAGCAAGGAGGTCAGGACGGCTGAACGATATGACTTCGGGCAGGCCACAAATAGATTCTTGGAGGAAAACGTTACTAAGGGCCTTGTCAAGTTTTTTCAAAGCCTTTACACTCGTCCCCTGGGACGAAAAAAACTCATACCGCCGGTGGACTTTCTTGTCCGGTATGACTCGAATATCCTCAATATGACCCCCACGGAAATCCACAACCATCCCAAAAAGGATCAATTCAATCTATGGAGCATTGGAGAAAAGACCACCAAGCGGTTTGTGTCGCGCCTTTTGAAGGCCAAGACCATATACAAGAAGGGTCCTGTGGGAAAGGCTGAAGAACCCGGGTTTGAAGGGCCGGAACGCTCCATATTGAAAGCAATCATGCAGGCCCAACAAAACGGTGCCTACACTATCACCTCAGGTGGCGACAGCACCGAGATCGCAAAAAAAATGGGATTTGACGAGCAATCCCTTTTTTCACGTTTAAGCGACGCAGGCGGAGCCTTTGTTCACGTGTTGGAAGGAAACCGCATTGCTTGGCCCATGCTTCAATTAAATACCCACTGGAATTTATTTTATGGAAAAAACCTGAGACACGGACTTCCCTTCAATTATACCCTCAAATCACGCTACCGCTTAGAGCTGACCATTCCACAGAATGGTCTCCCAGAGCCCCTTCGTTATGACCCGTCGTGATAGGATCACTTTAGCTCTTTTAGTTCTTGCAGGCACAGGATTCCTGGGTCTCCTTTTAATTCTGACCTGGACGTCCCTGTGGGAAAGGATCGTAACATGGAGTGCCTTTCTTACAGACCAGGAACAGGTCGAGACATTCCTGAAGACCTGGGGGCCCATCGGTGCACCGCTGGCCTTTGTTGGAGCTCAAATCTTTCAGGTTGTGTTTGCCCCTATTCCTGGAGAAGCCAGCGGATTTGCAGGCGGCTATTTCTTTGGAACCTTACTCGGCTTTGTTTATTCTACAATTGGCCTGACAGCAGGTTCGGCGATCAATTTTACACTTGGCCGTATACTGGGGAGACGCCATGTAGCAAAATGGATTCCAGACAATTATCTGCGCAAGTTTGACACCCTGGCAAAACGTCAAGGGGCCATTTTATTCTTTCTGTTCTTTGTTCTTCCGGGATTTCCTAAGGACTACCTTTGCATATTCCTTGGCTTGACCAGTCTCTCGGTAAAGGTCTTCATACTCATGGCTGGTATTGGACGGATGCCGGGTACCTTCATGTTAAGTCTGCAAGGGGCCCAAGTTTTTCAGAAAGACCACACCACACTAGCCTTACTGATTGCCATCACTCTTGCCTTTGTGATTCCTGCTTACATCTGGCGTGAGCGCATCTATGAGTGGATCGATCGTTCAAACGCCGTCAATACCGAATCATCAAGCGGTAAGAGTTAGGTTTGTATTGACTTCACTGCACGACCAGTATAAAATAAACAAAATCGACAGATCATCTGCAATCGTTGAGGAAACGAGCTGTGACTTACTGGAACTTCCGAGAACACTTGAGCCGCCAAGACAGACTGCGACGTTCGACCTATGAAGCCCTCAGGGATGAACTGGACGAATATCTCATAGAGTACGGGTTGGTGGAATCTTATCATAACTTTGCAGACAAACAGCTTCAATATCCCTTTGTGGAAAAACGGGAGCTGAAGCCAAGAGCACGCATTCCTGATGTGGAGTACGAATCTCACAACCGATTCCTTGTGATCTTTGCGGAGGAATTCGTTCCCAGTTCCCACAAGAAATACATACGATTCTTTAATGACAATAAGGTGACCAAAGAGAACTTGATGCGTTCTGAAACAGTTCAATTTTCAAAGAAATATTTCAGAAACATAAAACTTTTTGAATCAACCCATTTCTCCGACTTTCTCAAAAGCTTACTCCCGGTTGACTATGCCCTTCTTATTCAACGCGATCCCACTGTCAAGGCTAGAAATCGATACGGCCTCTCTCACTTTCATGTTCGAATCGACTGGCCCATCGCTGATGCCGCCGAAGAGATGGCCCGCGATCTGCGGTATATATCTAAGGACCTGTATGAAAAGGGAGATGATTATGCTGAGGAGGTCCAGAAGAAGTTCTTTGAATATTATGGATTCCCGTTAACATCAGGCGGGCGCCGGACAGCAGCAATGGTGGCAGCCCAATACCTGAGAAGGATCTCCTGTATATCCACAGTGTACGCAGGCAGCAGCGAATCGAGGGCTATTTACCGTATTTCGGAAAGGGGTGTTTCAAAATACATATTGATGAAACTGACAGACACCGACATACAAAATATTGCCGAGACGCACAACCTGAAGGTTGGCACCGTCAAAGAAAATTACCTCATCGCAGAAGAAGACGACGGCGGCATTGTGATCTTCCAGGCCACCTATGAGCGCACCAGCCATGCCAGATTCCCCGAGGACGGCAAGTTGAGAGAACTCAACTCTGAGTATTTCTGGATGACTGTCATCAACCAGAGCATTATGCCCAAACCGGGCGCATGGGATATATCCCCCCTGCCGTACAGCATCATTTACACGTAACCTTCTTATATAGCCTTAGGAGCATCCCGGATTCTTACCGACCTCGGCCATGAAGTGCTTATTGGGTTGAAAACGGGAAAATCCGAAATTCGAATATCGAAATTCGAAACAATGACCAAATTTTCAAAATTCAAATGACTGAAACAAAAAGAACCATATTTTACTGGAATCTTTAGTGTTTTGAACATTGATAAATTCGGGTTTTGAATTTGTTTGCGGCTTACGCCTTGAGAACAGTACGGATTTCGTGCTTCGGATTTATTAATGGGGAATGTAAGAAATTGGGTAGTGTCCGTTGATTATTGTCGGTCGTCCGTTGCTAAAACCGCAAAATGCTGTAAATTCGGCTAGATAGCAAAAAGAAATTCGGGTCAACTGATATCTGACCTAAGCCCATGAAAACATTGAT
>JAUWXF010000157.1 GCA_030616475.1 Desulfobacterales bacterium | reverse complement strand
TGCTGTTAAAGGCGGAGGTCGCAAACTTCAGATTGACAACGCCGAAGGCGTTCACATTAACTTTAGGCATTTTAGGCACTTTAGCTCACTTTAGGCACTTTCCTTTTCTAATGACGAAAGATGAAGCGCAACGCCGCAGATGGACTTTTTACGAAGCCGTCAAGCTTGATAGGCCTGGGCCTGGAGTCCCCTTTTTTCTTTCTCGGCCCGCTTCCGCTCGACGACATAGCTCATGGCACGCACCAACAGGTTGCTGTCCACATGCCCCTTGACCAGATAATCCCGTGCACCCTCCCGTACTGCCCGAACGGCCACCTCTTCATCGTCAAGACCCGCCAGCACGATAATCGGCACATGTGGCGCTCGGGCATACGTCTCAGCGAAGGTATCAAACCCACGGCTGTCCGGCAGGGATAGATCCAAGAAAACCATGTCGATGCCTCCTTCGGCCAGGCGCTCCAACCCTGTCGAGAGTTGCTCGGCATACTCCAGACTGAATCCATCATGCTTTACTTCGGCCAGCATCTCCCGTATCATGCGGGCGTCTCCAGGGTTGTCCTCAACCAGCAAAACTTTTACGATTTCGGAATGCGGAACGCGCATTTCGGATTGTCTATTCATTCTTTCTCTTCCCTCCTACTCTCGATTAAAAAAACAGTTTTGCCAACAAGAATGAATAAGTGGAAGCTATCATTGATGCCCTCCTGTCATGGGACGGTGGATGAAATCATTCGATTTCTGAGGGCTTGAGACCGTGATCTCGTTCTCTGCCCACTTGCTGAGTAAAGCTAGCAGGAACCATGCCGAAATGAACAGAGGATTAGTTGCCTATGATTTCAGTCAGTTTGAGGTTCTTTGTTGCGGCATCCGGACATGCAAGTTTGGAGAAATTTGATTCAGATGTTCCTGATTTGTCAGAGTTTTGACGCTTCGTAAGTCCAGGCTGAGAATAACAGGGGGTTAAGATCCGTCCCAACCTTTCATTTTTTACACTTTTTTTGCATTTTTTACTTGACAGCCACAATATATTGTGGTTTATGTGCAAATTGGTTCAATATATAGTTGAAGGAGGGAGGCAATCCATTTCGATCAATCAAAACACAACACAAAGGAGGATAAAATGAGACTTCAGGAGATTCAAAGGATGGCGAAAGTGATGGGAATTAACCCATTTAGGATGAAAAAGACGGATCTTATCCAGTTTATACAAAAGGAAGAGAACAATATCGACTGCTATGGCACCGAGAGGATAGCGCATTGTGAAGAGCAAGGGTGCTTGTGGAGGAGCGACTGTCTGTCTCTGAATGGTCATGAAAAACCGAAATAGATAGTGAGAATATATTTCTACGTTCCAGATGGAGTAGTGGGGTCATCCAAGAGGGCGGGGTAAACCCTTGTCCCAGACCCTGGCCCAGACCGGGTTTTTCTCTGCGGGGCATTCTCCGGCTTCTGTCGCGCCAGGGCGGGCTGTCGCGCCAGGCACGGCATATAGCCTGTATGGCAGAATACATGGCAATGGCGGGCAGGTCGCCAGGCACAGCGTACAGCCCAAACGCCGGCATACGTGGCAATGGCGGGCAGGTGGCGGGCAGGTAGGGTCGGGGTTTATGCCGACCGCATTCCATCTCCGATTGGGGCGGAGCCCCTAAGTTCGAGGGAGGAAGGAGCCATGAGAAAAATTGCTCTCGTCAATCAAAAAGGCGGCTGCGGCAAAACGACAACAGCGATAAACCTGGCCAGTTGTCTGGCAGAAGAGGGCAAGAAGGTCCTCTTGATTGACATGGACCCCCAAGGACATTCAGCACTTGGACTGGGAGTCGAACCTGGCCCGATAGAAAAGACCATCTATGAAGTCTTGTCAGGTGAAATACCAATAAGCAAAGCCATCCAGACCTTGAGAGAGAATCTTGACGCTGTTTTCAGCAATGTGGTCCTGAGCGCCTTTGAGCAGGTCATGGCCGGTGCCCCAGAGCGGGAATATAAACTTGCACGGAGCCTTGAGGACATTAAAAACAATTACGACTATCTCATCATTGATAGTCCTCCCAGCGTAGGTCTTTTGACTTTTAATGCTCTGATGGCATCTGAGGAGGTGATCATTCCTGTTGACCCCAGTTTCTTTTCTCTCCACGGGCTAGGGAAGCTTCTGGATACAATCCAGATAATCGAAGAGAAGGCGGAGCACCAACTCTCCATCAAGGTTCTGGCCACAAACATTGACCGGAGGACCAACTTCGGCAAGGGTGTGGTGGAGACGTTGAAGGCCCGTTTTCCTGAAAGCTGCTTTAAGACCGTTATCCATACATGCACCCGATTAAGAGAAGCTGCCAGCCACGGAAAGCCCATAACCGAATACGATAAGCGCTGCGCTGCCTTGCGCGATTATCAAGATTTAACTGAGGAAATCCTGAATGAAGAGGCTGAAATGAAGGCTAAAGTCGCGAGCCTTGAGTCTTTCTTGGAAGGTAAGAGAGCGCGTAGGGAAGCGCTGGAAAGGGAAATCGTGTTCACATTAGCGGCACCGGAGAGCGCCAGAGTGCACATTGCCGGTGATTTCAATAATTGGGTGCCTGATCCCCTTCATTTAACCAGCTCCCTGGGCAGGCCGGTGTGGCAGAAGGTCGTCTCCCTCAAGCCGGGCTCCTACCAATATAAATACCTGATTGATGACCGCTGGATGCCTGATCCGACTAATGATAAAACAGTGCTCAATCTCTTCGGAGGCGCAAATTCTGTTATCGACGTGTAATCTTTGATCTGTCCTCAATGGGAGATAGAAAAAAACAGGCACGAGGATTAGAAGAGATATCTCATTTTTTCCTGTCCTGCCAAAGTCCATCGGATCAAGCAAAAAAGCTCACAGGAAAAGAGGTCCAGGCCGATGCTGGTGAAATCACCCCTTTGCCTCGTGATATTGCACGGAATGAAGGGCTCGAGAAGGCGGTTTCCAGGGCACCGGTCAATCGCAGTTTATCCTTGCTTTTTTCTTCAAGTAGCCTTTTTGCGGAAAAGTCTTTTCTTGCCTGCAATCTGGCCCTCGAGTTGGCAAGAAGAAATTTTTCCGTAGGACTGATCGAGGCCACTACCAGACTACCGAACACCTTTTATTTCTTGGGATCTCTTTTCCCGGTGCCACCTACGCCTCCGGCCCCTGAGCCGCTAGAATTGATCGATATTTCAATTGCTGGTTGTAAAAACATAAAGGCTGTTTTTTGGGAGAAAGACCTTGATTCTGCGGATGCCTTCACGATTTTAGATAGGCTGAACAGTGAATCTGATTTTCTAGTCATAAATGCATCCCCTGACATCTTCGGACTCAGAGAGATGATTTCTCTTATGAATCCTTTTTTTATAGTTCCCACGACTGTACGTTCAGAAGAACTATTAAACTCATATTCGCTCATCAAGCAAATTTCCCAGGGTCTGTCTTGCAGGGAAGTCGGTCTCTTGATAATGGAAGAACGCTTTTGCCGGAAGGCTGAAGCAGGCTTTAGGGTAATAGCGGAGATGGCGCACAAGTTTCTCTCGTGCAAGATTAGTCTTATGGGGCCTATTCCCAAGGGGGCTGATTTGTCCCGGTCAATCCTTACCCGGACTCCTTTACTCCTGGAGGAAGAAAACTCACCTATTTCTCAGTCAATAAGGAAACTGGCAGACGGCCTGATCCAAAAAAATGCATTCATTTGAAAGAAACTGGCAATGGTGAAGACAACTTATGAGGCAGTTTCCATAGCGATTCCGAGAAAGGAATTACTGGATGCGGCCAGAAAATTTTTGCTGCATTCCGGGTCGCATAAAGACGTTGTTATCGTAGACAATATTTACTCTCCCAAGTTCGGTTCATCAGACTTATTATTTGCCAACAAAGCGAGAACGAACTTAACCGTCGCCAGGCTAAATGATAGAGAGGACAGTGAAAAGTTTATCATTTCGTCAATTTCCTACTATTTCTGGCTCAAGGAATTTGTCACAGTCAGTGAGGTTTTTTTCAATGGAAAGAGCGAGTTGGACATGTATCTTTTCTCTCATGATTTTTCCGCCGCAACCCGTTACCTGATGGATAATTTGACCGGGAAATTAAAGGTCTACCCGATTAAGTACAACATCTTGCAGGTTGAAGACCTTAATGAACCGGCCATATATTTTCAACACATGAGTTTTAGAGACCATGCCCAAGACAAGCCAGTGAAAAAGGAAAGGCAAGAGGAGAAGGCGGTCTCGACGGAAGAGAAAGAAGGATCAGCTTCCCTCAAAATATCACCTCAAGAATTAAGGGAATTTGACCGGCTAAAAGAGCTCTATCTTGACTGAGGTGCCGTCAAAATGGTGCTCGGCCACAGGCAAAAGTTCCACGGAGGTCGATCCGGGCCTCAGCTCCATAGCGGACGAGCGAGCCCCAGCCCTGTTTACCCTATTAAAGATTTCAAAGACAACCATACCCCCACCAGTGATCTCACACGGGTCAAGGCACTGCACGTAGGCACAATCCGCGTTTGTGCCGGACAGTCCCAAGTCCTTCGGATGAATCCCCTTGGAAAGAGCCACATAGTATGGCATATTCCCTTTATCTCTTTGACTTTAACCACAAGATCCATGGGGTGAAAAAAGGAAATTCCTATACTATAACCACGAAAGTGGGGCTTTCGCGGGACCAAGCCCGTTGACATCTTAACGAGGTTGGTATAATTCCGCTTGAAGTGGGGAAAAAGCTGAATATGAGCCGTGATAAAAGGAAAGAGCCGAGGATAGATTTTTACCTGCCGGTGACGATAAAGGGTCAACAAGGATTAAATAAGATAACGGACTTTAGCCTGGGCGGGGTATTTATACATATCCAAGACACATCCCGCTTCAAACAAGGAGATGAAATCGATCTTGTCATGAAGCTTCCCCTCGAAAAGAACGCTATACAGGTAAAGGCCCGGGCTACGCATGTGACCACAGCAGGTATCGGTGTCGAATTCGTAGGCCTCTCGCCCCAGGATGCGATGGCATTAGAGTATTCTTTTCATGTTTTCAAACATACCGTGCCACTTGCAGACAGTTGAGAAAAATATGGAGAAATTATATGCCTGAAAAAAAGGACACCCTGATGCTTCGGGCCAATGTGGAGATGACCGCCGCTTCCCTTGAAGCCATTGTTGAAAATGCCAAGAAGCTCTCCGGGCCAGACGAAAAAGGGGTTTATCGAGTTGACACGGCAGAAAAGGTTAATGAAATGATATCTCGGTTTCTTCTGGAAAATGATTTTGAAAGCTTTGTCAAGAATATCGACAACTACAGGCGATAACTCCCCCCTTGCAAATCTGATGAAACGATACTTCATCAAATCCGCCTCCGGCGGAGTCCGGCCCGAAAAGAAGGCATTTTCTGTCCCGTATAAGGAAGCCCTAAACCCTGCCCAATACGATGCTGTGACCACCCTGGAGGGCCCCCTGCTGGTGATTGCAGGGGCCGGAACCGGCAAGACCCGAACCCTGACATACCGGGTTGCCCGGCTGGTTGAGGAAGGCATTCCGCCATCGATCATTCTACTGCTGACCTTTACGCGCAAGGCAGCCCAGGAGATGCTGCGAAGGGCCGCAGCACTCCTGGACCATCGCTGCGAAAGGATCGCCGGCGGGACGTTCCACTCCTTTGCCAACTTGACCCTGCGAAGATATGCCAAAAAGATAGGTTTTCAATCAGGGTTTAATATTTTGGATCGGGCTGACGGACAGGACACGATCAATCTTCTCCGCACCAGGATGGGGCTGAATCTCAAAGAGCGCCGATTTCCCCGCAAGACAACCATTGCCACCATATATAGCAGGGCTGTAAACAAGGGGGCTCCCATCGAGGAAGTCATTCTTGAAGACTATCCGCATTTCCTGAAAGAGACTACGGATCTCCTCCGGCTTTATGAGAGCTACCAGGCACATAAGCGGGAAAATCTCCTCATGGATTACGACGATCTCTTAATATATCTGAGGGCCTTACTCCAACAAAACCGGGATGTCCAGGAAAGACTTTCTCAAACCTATCGCTACATCATGGTGGACGAATACCAGGACACGAACAAGATTCAGTCTGATATTATCAACCTCCTTGCCGCTACCCACAACAACGTGATGGTGGTGGGAGACGATTCCCAAAGCATCTATGCCTTTCGTGGGGCCAATTTCCGGAACATCATGGATTTTCCTGCGATGTTTCCGGGTACGAGGATCATTAAGCTGGAAGAGAACTACCGGAGTACTCAGCCCATATTGAACGTTGCCAATGTGGTTATTGGCCGGGCACGAGAAAAGTACACCAAGGTCCTTTTCACGCAGAAGAAAAGCAGCGCCTTGCCGGCCCTGGTGATTGCTGAAGACGAACGGATGCAGTCACAGTTCGTGAGCCAAAGGATCCTTGAACTCCGGGAGGAAGGGGTTCCCCTCAACGAGATTGCGGTCCTGTTTCGTTCCAGTTATCATTCCTTTGACCTGGAGATCGATCTCAATCAGAGAAACATTCCCTTTGTAAAGGTGGGTGGATTCAAATTCATGGAAACCGCCCACATCAAAGACCTTCTTGCTCACTTGAAAATACTTGCAAATCCCCTGGATACAGTAAGCTGGCATCGCGTACTCCTCATGGTAGAAAGCATCGGGCCCAAGACAGCAGAAGAAATATTTCAAGCTGTCGCAAGGTCCGGCACAGGCGTCAAAGGTCTGGCCACCGTAAGATCCAAGCCCCGTTATGCCCGGGCTTTTGAAAGACTGAGGAAGGAACTGGAGAGCCTTGATGGGAATTATCTCCCCTTGGTCGAGATTGGAGCCAGGCTCCTGCGTTATTATGAGCCGATCTTGGAGAAGAAATATGACGACTATCCCAAGCGTGCCAAAGACCTGGAGCACCTCTTGACGATCATGGAGCGTTACCAGCGCCTTGAAAACTTCCTTTCTGATATGGCCCTTGAGCCCCCTAACGCCAGTGTAGATGATATCCTGGCCACTGACTATGAGGATGAGCAACTGGTGCTTTCCACCATTCATTCGGCCAAAGGACTTGAGTGGCATACGGTCTTTATCATATGGGTCTTAGAGGGACGCTTCCCCGCGACCTATGCGGCACGAAGTGATGAAGAAATGGAGGAAGAGCTTCGTCTTATGTATGTGGCGTCTACGCGGGCAAAAGAAAATCTCTATTTCACCTATCCGATCAACATATACGACCGGGGCACGGGGATGGTCTTTTCCAGGCTCTCCCGATTCATTGAAGGTATTTCCGAGGATATCCTTGAACCATGGTCTTTGGTGAACGATCATGAACACGAAGATCCCCAATGGTAGCGTGTTAAAATCCGAAATCCGAATACCCGCCTGCCAACGCCTGAGACAGCATTCAGCTTATGTGCCGGCACCCGCCTGCCAACGCCACGGTCGCCGGACATCTGCAATGCCTGCACACACGGCAATGGCGGG
>JAUWXF010000172.1 GCA_030616475.1 Desulfobacterales bacterium | reverse complement strand
AGGTGAGACAATTCATCACCTGTTCATGGCAAAACTCAAAGGATACATTACAGAAAAGTCGGCATCCTTCATTTCGTAGTTTACACTTTTTGCCGGAGATCGTGTGTGAGATCGAATCAGGTGTCAGAAGTGAATAAATGCAAGAGCTGAACACTGAAACCTGAAACCTGAAACCAAAACGGGATAAAGATTTAGGTCCATATAAGAATTAATCTAAGTACGAATTTATTAAGCGCACGATGAGTAATATTTAAGGCAAAGGAGAGGCATAATGAAAAAGGCGCTTATCACCGGCGTGACCGGTCAAGACGGTTCATATTTGGCGGAGTTCTTGCTGTCCAAAGGCTATGAGGTGCATGGGATCATAAGAAGATCTTCGTCTTTTAACACTGGAAGAATTGATATAATCTATCAGGATCCTCACCAGGAAAGGGCTCGCTTTTTTCTCCATTACGGCGACTTGTGTGACGGTACGGTTCTGAGAAGAATATTGGAGAGGGTCAGACCCGATGAGGTATATAACCTTGGTGCCCAATCTCATGTTAGGGTATCTTTTGATGAACCTGAGTACACTGTTGACGTGATTGCCATGGGCACACTCAGAGTGCTTGAGGCAGTTCGAGATTTTCGGGAACGGACCGGAAAGGATGTAAGACTCTATCAGGCAGGGTCCTCTGAGATGTTTGGAAAGGCCGCCGAGATCCCCCAATCAGAAACAACCCCATTCTATCCCCGCTCTCCGTACGCGGCAGCAAAGGTTTATGCCCACTGGCAGACGGTCAACTACAGGGAGGCTTACAATCTTTTTGCGTGTAACGGGATTCTGTTCAACCATGAGTCCCCTCGCCGTGGGGAGACGTTCGTAACCAGAAAGATCACACGAGCAGCAACCCGCATCAAGCTTGGACTACAGGAAAAACTTTATCTTGGAAATCTTGAAGCAAAACGAGACTGGGGGTTTGCAGGTGATTATGTGGAAGCTATGTGGCTGATGTTGCAGCAAGATGAGCCGGATGATTACGTGATTGCCACCGGGAAGAATTATTCTGTAAGAGAATTTCTAAACACGGTATTTTCTCGCTTGGATTTGGATTCGGAAAGATATGTGGAAACAGACCGCCGATATTTCAGGCCTACTGAAGTTGATGAATTATTGGGAAATCCCGAAAGAGCGATGAAAAAGCTGGGGTGGAGGCCAAGGGTTGACTTGAATGGCCTTGTAGAGATGATGATCGAAAGCGATATGGAATTAGCCCGGCAGGAAAAAACACTGCGGGAGGCAGGGCATTTCGCAAACAGCAGGTGTGTTGATTAGTTGGTAGCTTAGTAATGAAATTCGTGGTTTTTCTGGCGGAAGATTATCAGCATGTGTTGAAAAGTTGAAACTCGAAACTCGAAACTCGAAACTCGAAACAATATCGAATGACAAAAATTCAAAATTTGAGAAGGATATGGAATTCTGGCATTTGATATCGCGGTTGAAACTGCTCCTATTGTTTAGAACATTTAGGCATTCGATATTCGGATTTGTTTCGTATTTCGATATTCGATATTCGGATTTGTTTCCAGCTCGTCTGGGTTGGGAGGAATGATGGAATTAGATTCCAAAATATATATCGCCGGTCACAGGGGACTTGTTGGGTCGGCCATACACCGAAAATTAAAGGAAAAAGGATACGCGAACATCATCGGGCGCACCCACAAGGAGTTGGATTTGGAAAGGCAGGCACAGGTCGAGTCCTTTTTTCAGGAACAAAGACCTGAGTATGTCTTTCTGGGGGCTGCCAAGGTAGGTGGTATATGGGCCAACAACAGCCTTCCCGCTGAGTTCATTTACAGCAACATAATCGTGGAGGTAAATGTTATTCATTCGGCGTATCTCACCGGAGTAAAAAAGCTCCTCTTCTTAGGGTCATCATGTATCTATCCAAAGCACTGCCCGCAGCCCATGAAGGAGGAATACCTTCTCACCGGCCCGCTTGAGGCTACCAACGAACCCTATGCTGTTGCAAAAATCGCAGGTATCAAGACGTGTCAGTCATACAATCGGCAGTACGGTACGAACTATATTTCGGTCATGCCCACTAATCTGTACGGACCGAATGATAATTTTGATCTGGAGACATCCCACGTGTTAGCCGCAATGATCCGCAAATTCCACCTGGCTAAACTTGCTGCCAAGGGCGACTGGGAAGGAATTCAAAAAGACGACGCCCGCTATGGCCCCATTCCAAAAGACTTCCGTACGGCTCTCGGCGTTACAGCAGAGAATCGTCAATCGTCAATCGTCAATCGTCAATCGGTCATTCTCTGGGGTAGTGGAACACCGAAACGTGAATTTCTCTATGTAGATGATTTAGCGGACGCATGTATCTTTCTCATGAATCAGTATGATGAATCAGATATCATCAACATTGGTCGTGGTGAAGATATTTCGATTGCAGAACTTGCATTGTTAGTAAAGGATATAGTCGGTTATGCTGGAGATATTGAATATGATATTGAAAAACCGGACGGCACGCCCCGCAAGCTGCTTGATGTCGGCAAACTCAGGCGCTTGGGCTGGAAGCCCAAGATATCCTTAGAAGAAGGAATAGGGAAGACCTATGAATGGTATGGCCAAAGTGGAGCATGATAATTTGACGTTTCTACAACTTATTGAAAACATAGGTTTTTGGGGGCAACCGACCCGCCTGCCACCCGCCTGCCAGCGCCACGCTCGCTGGGCAACTGCAATGCCGGCATACATGGCAATGGCGGGCAGGTCGCCTACTGCGGCTGCCTTTGTTAGGTCCGCGCTGTTTGGCATTGGCGGGCAGGTTTATGCCGGCCACATGGAGTGTTGGAGTACTGGAGTAGTGGGGACTAAAACTGGCATGAGGCGTAAGGCTCAAGGCAAGATGTTTTTCCCCGTGCGCCTTGTGCCCTAGGCCTTACGCCAGCTGCTTCTAAACCCATCACTCCAGTACTCCCTGGCCCAGACCTGGATTGTAGGCTGAGTAGACTAACATGAATAGGTAGCGCCAGGGCGGGCCATTGCTCCAATACTCCCTGGCCCAGACCTGGCTAATAGGCTACGTGCTTAGATATTGATGGATGCGCCCCTGGCCCAGACCTGATTTGCCAGCTTGATAGCCTGTAGTAAGCACGAGCACCAGGGCGGGCAGGGCAGGCCAATTGGGGCGAAGCCCCTATCTTCTCAGGCACACTCTCGCCGCTCAAAATTCCTTTGTTAGCGTCTGGATTCTCTGCTATACTCAAAAATGTAAGCTGGCTGCATCAGCTGAAGTTTAGTCCGTTAATAATCGATTTGGTGCTTTTTATGGGAGAAAACAAATTCGTACTGTTTTCAAGGCGTAAGCCGCAAATCCGAATTCGTATTTCCGGTTTATCCGCTTTAGGTGAGAGGAAGTTTTTCGTGTCATGATCGGAAATATTTTGAAAAAGGTATTTGGGAGCAAAAACGAGCGAGAGCTTAACAGGCTTAAACCGGTCGTTGAACAAATTAATGCTCTGGAGCCGGAAATGCAGGCCCTGAGTGATGATCAGTTAAAAGCTAAGACCCAAGGTTTCAAGGAGCGGATTGACCAGGGCGCCACCCTGGATGAACTCCTTCCAGAGGCCTTTGCAGTGGTCCGGGAAGCCTCGGTACGTACGTTAAAGATGCGCCACTTTGACGTTCAACTGATTGGGGGCATTGTGCTCCACCAGGGAAAAATTGCTGAAATGAAAACCGGTGAAGGAAAGACCCTGGCTGCCACGCTCCCACTCTATCTGAATGCCCTGAGCGGCAGAGGCGTACACGTGGTGACTGTAAATGACTACTTGGCCCGGCGTGACACCGAGTGGATGGGGAGCATCTACAATTTTCTGGGCCTGTCGGTCGCCACCGTTGTCCACGGGTTGGACGACTCCCAACGCCAGGAAGCGTACAACGCAGACATTACATACGGAACCAACAACGAGTTCGGGTTTGACTACCTGCGTGATAACATGAAGTTCGCCTTGGAATCGATGGTACAAAGGGAGCTCCATTATGCCATTGTAGATGAGGTGGACAGTATCCTTGTCGATGAGGCCCGGACTCCACTCATTATTTCAGGCCCGGTTGAACAGGCCGGTGACAGACTGTACGAGGAAGTAAAGCCGCAGGTCATCAAGCTGAAACAACACCAGGACCGTCTCGTACTTACCATCATGGATGAGACATTGAAAGGACTTGAGGAAGAAGGTGAGTCAGGTAGCGTCCTTGAGCTTTTGCTTAAGGTTAAACGGGGAGATCCCAAGAATCCGCGATTTCTGGATTTGATTGCGAAGCGGCCCGGCTTGAAGAAAAAGCTGGAGAAACTCGAGGGTCAGCTCTCCACCGAGAAATTGCTTCCCCAAATTGACAATGACCTTCTGTGCACCATTGATGAGAGTCAAAACCTGGTAGAACTCACAGAGAAAGGGCTCAAAGTCATCTATGGGGGTCACGCTGATGATTATGTCGTACCCGACCTCGACGAAGAGTTGCAAAAGGTCGATGAAGACGACCAGTTGACCGACATGGAAAAGAGGATACAGCGCCGTAAGGCCGAGGCCCTCTATCGTGAAGCTTCTGAGCGGTTTCATGTCACGCGGCAGTTGATCAAGGCCTACTGGTTATTCAGTAAGGACGTGCACTACGTGCTCAAGGACGGGCAAGTGGTCATCGTGGATGAGTTCACTGGCCGAATGATGCCAGGCAGACGCTGGAGCGACGGATTGCATCAAGCTGTTGAGGCCAAAGAGGGGGTGACTGTGGCTGAGGAGAACCAGACCCTGGCTACTATCACATTCCAGAATTACTTCAGGATGTACGACAAATTGGCCGGCATGACCGGTACTGCTGACACCGAGGCCGCGGAATTCAAAAAGATCTATGACCTGGATGTGATCGTCATCCCGACCAACGAACCAATGATCCGGCTCGACCATCCAGATGCTATTTACAAGACTGAAGCTGAAAAATTCAAGGCTGCGGTCGAGGAAATCAAAGAGCTTCACAACAAGGGGCAGCCCGTGCTCGTGGGGACCATCTCCATAGATAAGTCGGAAAAACTGAGTAAAATGCTGACCGAAGCCAGGATCAAGCACGAGGTCTTAAATGCCAAGAATCACGAACGGGAGGCCGAAATTGTGGCCATGGCAGGGCAAAAAGGACACATGACCATATCTACCAACATGGCTGGCCGGGGGACTGACATTGTCCTCGGACAAGGGGTCAAGGAACTCGGGGGTCTTCACATCATCGGGACCGAACGGCATGAAAGCAGGCGTGTTGACAACCAACTGCGGGGCCGATCCGGCCGCCAGGGAGACCAGGGCTCCTCACGATTTTATCTCGCCATGGAGGATGATCTTCTACGAATATTCGGGGGCGAGCGTATGTCCTCGATCATGGAACGGCTCGGTATGGAGGAAGGTGAGCCGATTGAACATGGCATGATCAGCAAAGCCATAGAAAATGCCCAGCGCAAGGTAGAAGCCCACAACTTTGAAATACGCAAACAGCTTCTCAAATATGATGATGTTATGAATCAGCAGCGTGAGGTGATTTACAGACAACGCCGTGAGACCTTGACCGGCGAAAGCCTCAAGCCCGCCATTGAGGAGATGATAAGGGAGTTATCGGAAAAGATCGCGGAGAAGTTTGTAGATGAAAAGGTGCTCCCTGAAGAATGGGATTGGAAAGGACTAAGAGAGGCCGCTTACCTCCAATTTGGTCTACATCTCAAGACGGACCGCGATACCATGGACGGCCTTACCACGGATGGGCTTGCTGAGTCGATCTTTGATTCGGCCATGAAGACATATGAAGAGAAAGAGACGATCTTTGGGGCCGAGGAGTTTCGACACCTGGAACAGACGATCGTGCTTCAGGTCGTGGACAATCTCTGGAAGGAGCATCTTCTTGCCATGGATCACCTGAAAGAAGGCATAGGGCTCCGCGGCTATGCCCAGCAGGACCCGCTGGTGGTTTACAAGAAGGAAGGCTTCGAGATGTTCATGGACATGATTGAACGTATAAAGGAAGAAACAGTGAGGTTTCTGTTTCGTGTCCAGATCGCTCGACCCGAGAAGATGGTCGCAAGGGAAAAGACCAAGCAGGATCAGCTTCTTTATTCACATGATGGAGAGGTTGCCAGGCAGCCGGTGCGCCGTTCCAAAAAGAAAGTTGGCCGCAATCAACCCTGCCCGTGCGGGAGCGGAAAGAAATACAAGAAGTGTTGCGGAAGATAAGAGAAGAATTTGAAGATGATCACGAAAACACGAAAGGACGAAAACACGAAAGGGACAAACAGTAGTTTGAAAAATGACAAATGCTAAAGCTCAAATAATGCAATGTTCTGAAATTCAGGGTAAGAAAACTTTGGTAATTTGTCATTGGGATTTGATTTGTCATTCGGTTTTTTCCTGGTGTCCCCATTTTATTGAAAAATTATGGAACTCGATAGACCAAGAGTTCCCTGGCAGACCAGATATGATCAGTAATTTGAGCCGCAAGAGCGGGCGTTCTTTGGCGCCATTGTCTATGGCT
>JAUWXF010000221.1 GCA_030616475.1 Desulfobacterales bacterium | reverse complement strand
TGTGCGAGAATGGGCCCTCCCATAGCTCGTCGGAGCACAGGAGGTCTCACTGCGGGTTACATGGCAGTGTGTCACCAAGTAGCTTGTTTTTGAAACGGATTTCTCCAATTCACGCTGAACCAGGACAGATTCGCTTCACCCTGAGTGAGGGGTGTGACACATTGTTTAGTAGTAGAGACAGCTTTTCATCAAAGGTCTTTTGAATGTCCTTGGGTAGTGCTTTGTATTCCTTTTTGAATCTCTTGGTGAATTGATAACTATCTATTTTTTTAACCATTTGGTTCCTTCTTTAGCTGTGTGGAATCTTGGTGATAATTGGTGTTTCTCGATTTCTTTATCTACATCGGCCTCCATTTTCTGCCACTCTTTTGTCCAGTACCAGCCCTGAGAGGGATCGATAAGTTTTCTGGGTTTTAGGACAACGTTGCCTTTTTCTACGCCCACTTCAACGTAGTCACCTTTGTCGATACCAAGTGTCTGCATAATCTTCTTGGGTATGCGAATCTGCCCTTGGGGACTTATTTTCATTATGTCAGGCATAGGACCTCCTTTAAACTATTAAGCATTTAAACTAATAAACACATGCTAAACGATGTTTTCTTTTAAGTCAAGCTGTTTTCTGGGACTTCTTCTCACACTCCAAGGAGACGGGGCAGGCCCAGAGGCGCTTCGCGGCGATAGGGGCAAGGCGGTAGGCTCTTAGGGCAGAGTTAGCCACCCCGGTTGAATCACCCTAAGGTTGTCCGCGTGGCGGAATTCAACAGGGCGGGCAGACACACCCCGGTATAGTCGTTCCCTGGCCCAGACCTGGATTACTGGCCTGCTAGCTTATAATAAGCCGAAGCGCCAGGGCAGGCAGGGCGGGCCTCCTTACCCCAGTGAAGTAGGTGGGGCACTGCACAAGGCAGGGTAGGCACGGAAGCGCTTCGCGGCATTAGGCGGAAGGCATAAGACGTTAGGTGCCAGGCATTAGGCTGGAGGAAACATGTTCAGTGATTGGGGTAAGGACATCGAAGATCAGTCAGGTCAGGTAGGAATAACTATAAATTTTCCGTATTGAATGAAATGATCGTCAAAAGCGAAAGATGTGTCAATCTCTAACCGCTCCATTATGGCAAAGGAAGTGCAATCGGTAAAACTGAAGCCTTTATCCTCATATTGTACAAAAATTTCCCATGCTCTGGATTCATCCTCTTCGGTTACCCTTACTAAAGTTGCCACTTCCTGGTCCCACAACTTTCGGCCAAGATTTATGGCAACATGATATCCCATTTTTAGTTTAGATAGTGTCAACGTCTCGTCAAAAACATAGTTGCTTGTTATCAAAGGCCGATCTAGCTCCTTAACCAGCTTTACCGCGGCAGTGTGATCTGCGTCACTTTTATCGATGTATGCATACCATGCACTTGTGTCAGTAAAGATAGGGCCAGATGCCATCTCATGAGTCCTTTTGGTACAAATACTTATTATGCTCCCTGGCTACATCCGCCAAACCGCTATTACCCATACCCGCAATTTCTAAGAGAGCCCTTTTTTGGGACTCAGCAAGAGATGTTTCGGCTTCGGGTATAATTTCCAATCTCACCCTTTGATGATCACGGAGATTGATATCTTCTAATGGCTTAAAGATGCCATCTTCATAGATGGCGGTTATTAACTTAGACATAAATAATCACCTCCCGTATTTCTTGCCTCTATCGTACTTGTTAAGATCCGGCTTTGTCAAGAAATAAAGCAAAAAGTCTTCCTGTCCGCTTCGCGGCGTTAGGTGTGAGGCATAAGGCTAAAGAACCCGCCCATTGCCTTCAGCCTCAAACGGAATAGAAATCATTGAAAATCTTAGCTGACACGTCAGTATTAGTTGCCCTGGCTTCTGTAGGATAAATAGGGGACGGGATAAATAGGGGACGTTCTTTACTTTTTAACTTTCTCCTCTCGTGAACTTTGGGGACGCCCTTTAGTTTTCCAGTTTCGCAATTATGATTTTTGTGTACAGGACAGGAACTAGGGGACATCCTATAGTTTTACAATTTCTAAGTAATCCTTTTAGAGCCGGTTCATGATGGCAAGAAAGTTGAGGATAGAGGAATTGAGCAGGGAATGCGGAACAACGAAATAATGATTGACAAAATGATAATATAGTTTATCATAAAAGCTATCGTGAAAAAATTTTATAGGCCACCATTCAGGAAATTCATCAAGAAACAAACAAGACCTTTTCAGCTCATTATTGAGGATGAAGTTGAGAAAATAATAATCAATCCTGAGATTGGCGAATCCAAAAAGGGTGATCTGAGGGGATTTCGAGTTCATAAATTTTCACATATGAGACTGAAGTTTTTGATTGCCTATCGTTTCCAAGAGGCGGAAATAGTGTTTTTCATGATAGGTCCCCATGAGACTTTTTATCGTGAACTTAAGAGATATTTGAGGGAGGTTGAATGACAATGATTACCGCTGACAAGGTTTATAAAGAACTTTTAGATATGCCATTAAAAGAAAGAGAAAAATTGTTTTCTGTAATAGCAAGACGAGGATTTGAGAAAGATCTATACAGCCATAATGAAGTTTTTGATGAAATCAGGCAGTCGCCATTTACTGTTAAGGAAGCTGCCGAATATCTTGATGTGGCAGAGATTACCTTAAGGAGATGGATCAAAGCAGGAAACATAAAACATAGAAGGGTTGGAAGAAGCATTGTATTTGATCCAGATGAGCTTAAGACTTTTAAAAAGGATAGGAAAAGAGTGAAGGGAAAAAGAGGGGGACGTCCATAAATATATAAATAACTTCTCAATCCTCAAAGCTGAGTGCCGGAGCCACGGCTCGCGTGGGGAACACGCGGATGACACAGTTGTATTGTTTTGTTGGAAGAATTTGCGCCTGGAAGCTTGACAAGAGTCCGTACAGCAAATTCCTTCGACTGAGAAATAGGATTCCGGATCTATTTCCTTCTTCTTTTTGCTCTCCTGTAAATACCTTCTCTTGTACCAATGATGGTGACGACAATCAAGTCGTCCTCAATATAGAAAATTATTCTGTATTCCGGCTTTCGACCAAAAGAATATGAACGTTCTCCTTTGAGTGTACCCACCAGAGGCTTACTCTTAGGAAACGGATCTCTCGCTATCTCTGGCAGGTGCTTTTGAACAATGTCTCTTTGGATAGAGAGTGGTAGCCTTTTTAGATCTCTTTCGGCTGCCGGTGAGATCTCAAGTCTATGATCGTCAGGCATAGCTACTCTGCAATTCTTCTAAAGACCTAAATTGCTTGCCACGTTTCTTGGCTGCCAATGCCTGCCTGGTCCGCTCGTTAACATATTCCATAAAGGCCTGATCCTCCTTAATCCTTAAGTATTCTATGAAGTTCAAGACTTCTCTCTTGTCTTTGTCCGGCAAATCTTCGATATTTTGTAAAATTAGCTCATTAAGCTCGGCTACTTCTGACACTTCTGACATAGTGGCCTCCTTCGTTCAGTGTGGAATCCTTGTTAGTCCCTCTGGGTAGGAAATAAGGGACGTCACGATTATCTTAAACATCCCACATACTCTTGCATCTGTCAACCGGTTTGCAGGAAAGATGGTCGGGAAAGGGGGTCAAGTCTACGGTTGACTCTAGTTAAAGCTGTTAAAAGCTATTGCCAACAGCACAAATGCGTCCTTACCCCTGGTAATCCTTGACAAAACCGCAGGTTCCTGATACTTCCTTCTGCCATTGAGACTTAACCTATGCATTCTTAATCCAATTTAGATAGGGGACAAAATGGCCCAAATACTCAACCCCCATTTCTCTTGTGTAGGAGATGGGGGTTTTTTGCTTTCAGCTTTGAGCCTTGAGCTTTCAGCTTCTCATGATCTTGTGATTATCACCTTGGCACATCGGCTATATCTATAGTCTCTGAAAAAGGGCCATTTTGCGAACGACATTGAGCAATTTTGGAAAAGGATTTATGAAGTAAGGGAAAGGGGGACGCTGATAAGAAAATAAATTGACACAAAAAGAGTGATGTGGGAAAGCCTTGGGGACGTCCTTGACTATGTTGACTTGTTTAACGATGTTTACTTAAGAAGAAGACATCGCGGTCAGGGCTACACTTTTGACAAAACATTATGTCTCCGGAAGCTTCAAGGTTTGAGGAGTGCACCACTTCAGGTTGAAGGCCAAAAGAGTTGGAGGTTTGAGGAGCGCTGCACCTGCCCGCTCGTACCCTGTCCGCCTCGCTGTGCTTGGCAGGAGGGCGGGCCTTGCAATGGCAGGCGGGCTTAAGGTTGGAGGGAGAAAAAAGGTCTGAGGTTTGAGGACTAAATAGGGGACGGGACTAAATAGGGGACGTTCTTTACTTTTTAACTTTCTCCTCTAAGAACTTCCGGGACGTTGTGAAAGCGCCGGGATAAACCGGCATAGAGTAGGGGATGAAAGAGCATAAGCGCTAAGTTATTTTTGCACCGGATGGACTGTGGAAGGTTTACTGAAACAAATGAACATCGAACATCGAACGTCCAACATCGAATGTTGAATGGGAAAAGATGAAGAAACAGACTTATGACCTGGAAGAAAGGCTGCTCGAGTATTCGGTGCGAATCATAAAGA
>JAUWXF010000054.1 GCA_030616475.1 Desulfobacterales bacterium | reverse complement strand
GCGGGCATTGTAACCTCGGTGTGACCCAGGCGTTGGCAGGCGGGTCTGAAACCTGAACACTGAAACCTGAAACCTGGGGTGGTGAAAAAAAGTGTAAACTACTTTATGGCGAAAATGAAGGATGCCCCAAAATCGTGCATAGAACTTTTGAGACACTGCACTAGGCACTCTTCGCAGGTCCTCAGGCATGGCCAGCGGCGTCCGTGAGAAGTCTTACATCGATCCCCATGAGTTTGGCGGCCTTCTCCCATCGCTTATCCACAGGGGTTTCGAACAGGACGGTTTCACTGGCAGGACAGGTCAGCCAGGCATTGGCCATGATCTCGGATTCCAACTGGCCGGGGCCCCACGCTGCGCATCCCAGGGTGATAATAAAAGATTCGGGCCCTTGTCCTTTGGCAAGGCTCTCCAAAAGGTCCTTTGAATTGCTCAGGGCAAGGGAGGGGGTCACCGGACGGCAGGCTTCCCAGCCAAACGGGGGGCCATGCACTATAAAGATTTGGCTCGGGTGCACAGGCCCTCCCAGGTGAAGGGGAAGGGAATCCACCTCCGGAACAGATTCCAGGTTTAACTCCCTAAGCACAGGCTCCATGGTTAATTCCGGATGCACCCGGTTAATCACTAACCCCACGGCCCCCTCTGGAGTGTGTTCACAGATACAGGTCACGGTCTTGGAAAAATTTGGATCGGCAAGGCTTGGCATGGCAATCAGAAAATGTCCTTTAAGAGATACCTGGAATTCCTTTTCTTGACTCATTTGTCCTCCAGGACTTGCTTTTTCAAAATAACGTCAAAAGACAAGGTTATTTTAGCATCGAGTATTTCTAATTCAGGAACTGCCCGCTGTCAACAATTTGACGGCTGGGATTTTTCAAAAATAGAACAGTTCTTTCCAGTGCGGGTAGCTCCAGCCTGAAGTACCGATTCTTATCTTAGTCCCTTAGTTGTGAAGTTCGTGTTTTTTCTGGCAGAAAATATTTAGAATACACTGTTTTTCAATACTGACAAATAATTGAGGAATTTAGGGATTCAGGGATTGAGGAATTAAAACATTGGTGATTCCGTCAATTCCTAAATTCCTCAATTCGCAATCCCTCAATTCCGGCTTGTCCGGGTTAGGTGTCACAAGATGATTTTGTGGAGGGTCAAGTAGAAGGGTAGCTAAACTACGCCTTTAACATGGCTTGAAGATCTTCCTTCTCTTGCAATTCAACGCCACTATCCTCAATGGCTCCTTGTTCCTCAAGGTAGACTAATAAAAGCTTTGTGGCGCGTTCGTGGTCACTGAACACGTGCGCTATATTTACAAGACTATATTGACTGACCTCTTCGTCTATAAAGCGGTCTATCCAGTGTTCCAAGGGCTTGCTTTCTCCTGGAGGGTATTCCCCAAGGACAATGGGCTTCTTATAAGCAAAGCGAATCTGTGCTAACAGGCTATCCTTCTTTACGTCCGCCACAATCTTTGCGCTCCTTTGATGAAATCGCTGCGCCCTGCCCGCCATTGCCAAGCACGCTAGCGTGTAAGCTGCATGCCGTACGGGGCGTTGGCAGGCGGGGATTTTATATGACGTCCGCCTGCGGCGGACTCAAAAAATGGAAATTCCTATACGGTGAAGTGACCATACACCATTCACCAGCGGAGGTCAACCGCTCGCTCTTTAAATGACCGCCCCTTCAGTTTGACACCCTTTTCCGCACCCAGACCCTCTTGACCCCACCGCCCTTTTAGTTTAAGAGTTGATCTGCAAGAATTCATGATTAAGGAGAAAGAAGCCATGAAAGAACAGATAATCGAAACAATTAAGGTTATGCCTTGCCTTGACATGAAAGATGGCCGGGTAGTCAAGGGGGTACATTTTGTGGACCTGAAAGATGCTGGTGATCCTGTGGAAAATGCCGAGTTCTATCAGAAAGAAGGGGCCGATGAGCTGGCCATGCTCGACATAGCAGCCACCGTAGAAAACCGAAAAACGAGGCTCGAATGGGTTAAGAATGTATCAGCCGTCATAGATATTCCCCTTACGGTGGGTGGAGGGATATCGAGTTTGCAGGACATCGAACTGGTCCTGCAAGCGGGTGCTGATAAGATTTCCATGAATAGTGCCGCAGTGGCCAATCCCGATCTTGTGAGAGAGGCGGCAAAACGATTTGGCTCAGAAAAGATCACTGTGGCTGTGGATGCAAGAAGGAACAAGGAGATGCCTTCCGGATTTGAGCTGGTTGTCTCAGGTGGAACCAGGCCGGTAGGAAAAGATGCCGTTTCCTGGGCCAAAGAGTGCCAGAACCTGGGTGCTGGTTCGATCCTGCCGACCAGCATGGACGGTGACGGAACCCAGGCAGGCTATGATTTGGAATTCACAAAGGCCATTTCAGATGTTGTTGATCTTCCGGTCGTGGCTTCAGGTGGCGCAGGCAAGCTGGAACATTTTTATGAGGCAGTCGTTGCGGGCGGTGCCCAGATTTTATTGGCAGCTTCGGTTTTTCACTATCGCATCTTGAGTATCAGAGCGGTCAAAGAATACCTGAGGGGAAAAGGTTTGCACGTTAATCTGTGAACCACTAAAAAGGTAACGTAACCGTTCACTGAAGAATCGTAACAATTTATGTCTTTGAAAACACGGTCGATCCAACGACAATCAGATTTTGAACCGTGTAAAACTGGGGCCAAAGTGAGCCTAAAGAAAGAACTGCAGCTACTTGTTAAATCGTACCAGGAAAGTTCGATCTTTGTTGAGCATTTAAGTGCGGTCTGTATAGTTTCCTGTTCTTTCCCAAGGAAGTAACAATGAACGCAAATGTGTTGATGATGGTTTTTTGCGGGATTCTCGTTGGTGTTGGTGCATCTTTTTCCGGTTTGGGGGGCGGCTTTCTGATGGTCCCCCTCTTGCTTTTCCTTGGGTATTCGGCACAGAAATCCGTAGGCACCTCCTTTCTTGCCATCGTGGTCATCTCCCTTTCTGCCCTTTTAGCTCATAATAAATTGGCTAATGTGGACTATAAAGCAGGGATTCTACTCGGTGTCGGCGGCATCATCGGTGCCCAGATCGGAGCACGCCTTATAGAGCATGTCTCGACCGCCAATTTCAAGAAGATTTTCGCCGTGATCTTGCTCGGGTTGGCCGTATATATATTCTTCAAGAAATAAAATCGCTTTGCGATTTTATGTAACGCGGCTTCGCCGCTCCAAGAAAGAAAATTCCTATACTATGAACTGAGGGGCTTCGCCCCGAAATCCGAAATCCGTGCTCTTTTCAAGGCGTAAGCCGCAAATCCGACACGAAGTGAAGCCTGCGCTAAATCCGAAATCCGAAATCCGAAATGCCACATGTCCATCCGTATGGTAGCAAAGGAATTGTACCGCCTTCAGCAGGAGGTGGAAAAGCTGGAAGCACAGATCAAATCCGCCCCATTTCATGAGCAGGAGCACATGAAGGATCGTCTGCGAAAACTCAAGGCCGAACGGAATCGCATGCGAAAGGCTCTTGACGGAGAAAAAGTCCCCCCTCCTTTTCGGCAACCTTTATGAGCAGTGCGATTCTGCATAAACTCCATCGAGTCAAAGCTCCAGGGCCTGATAGAGATCTTTTGCATGATAAGAACTACGCACAAACGGCCCGCTGGCAACTTCGGAAAAGCCCATTTTAAGGGCTGTCTCCTTCCAGTCATCGAATTCTTCGGGATGAACAAAGCGTTCAACCTGTAAGTGTTCCCTTGTGGGTTGAAGATATTGACCCAGCGTCAGGATGCCGCAGCCCGCGTCAATAAGGTCCCGCAACGTTTTGTGGACTTCTTCGGGAAATTCTCCCAGGCCGAGCATGAGGCCTGACTTGGCGGGAATGGTTGCGTCGTATTCTTTGGCCTGCTTCAGGAGTTCAAGTGAGCGCCGGTAAACGGCCTCTGGCCTAACCGAAGGATAAAGACGCGGCACAGTTTCAAGATTATGGTTCAAAACATCAGGATGAGCCTCCACGACCGTCTGAAGCGCATCCCTGTTCCCCTGAAAATCGGGTATCAAAACCTCCACAAGCGCATCGGGCACTTTCTTGCGGATCTCTTTAATTGTTTTTGCAAAATAACTGGCTCCGCCGTCAGGGAGATCGTCCCGGGTAACAGAGGTGATGACCACATAGGTCAATTGCATACTTTGTGCGGCTTCAGCCACCCTGGCCGGTTCTCCGGGATCGGGCGGGCCTGACGGTCCGTGCGCCACTGCGCAGAAACGGCAGTTGCGCGTGCAACAGGGCCCCATAATCAGGAAGGTTGAGGTCTGTCTGGAAAAACACTCCCAGAGGTTGGGACACTTGGCTTCCTGGCACACTGTGTGAAGGCGGCTTTTCCTTAACAGAGCCGTAACTTTTTCATATGTGGACCCGGTTGGAAGACTCCGCTTCAGCCAGCGGGGTTTGGGAACGTGCATTTTCGATTTCTGATTAGCCACAGACACACACAGACAGTCAGTTTCCTTGGCCGACACTGGCCAAGGAAAAACCGTATGCCATTCGGGCAATTTTAGTACCTTATTTTTACTTCAAACACGGCGCTATCATAGTAGTAATCTTCTTGAATTAACGCCAATAAGAAAATGGGTTTTCTTCGCGGAGCGAAAGTACCTTTTGTTCGGCCGACTTGGCCGAACAAAACGTCTGTGTCTTTCTGTGTGGGTCTGTGGCTAAAGAATAAATCTCTTAATTTCAGCTTTTGGATGCGTAAAATTAACCAAAAGACCGATTTTATATCCGCTGGCCTTGAGGTAGTTCAGTAACTGGGCTTCATGAATTTTCTGTAACGAATCAACCGCCTTAATTTCCAAAATGACCTGGTTCTCAACGACGATATCTGCATAATACTCCCCGACTTCTTTACCCTTGTATTTGACCTTAATCGGGACTTGATTCTCGGCCTTGAGTCCCCTGTCCACTAGCTCAAACAACAAGGCGTTCTCATAGACTTTCTCCAGAAAACCCGCTCCGAGTTCACGATTTACTTCAAAGATCGCGCCGTTGATTAGGTAAGTCAGTTCGTTAATATCCATCTCATCCTATCCGCCTGTGGCGGATGACGCCTTTTGGCCGAGCAGGTCGCTCGGGCAAAATGTCTGTGTCCGTCTGTGTGGGTCTGTGGCTAATATATTTACGTTTTTAGAAGACCTTGTACTTCTAATAGGCTTGTCATGATAAGCTCAACCCCGAAAACCGCTTGGACGTGACGTTTTACGGTCTCGCGTACTTGATTCATGGATACTTTACGGGAAAGCTCCCGCTCCATGGATGTCATCCTTATATCTTTAAGACCGCATGGACTTATCCAGCCAAAAGGCTTTAGTGAGGGATTCACGTTAAATGCAAGGCCGTGGAAGCAGATTCCCCGGCGAATAGCTATCCCGACGCTCCCCAGTTTGTTATTGCCCACCCATACACCCCTGTTCATGGGATTCCTCTCAGTCTTAATGCCCCAGTCCAGAGCGGCCCGAATCATGACTTCTTCGAGGTTTTCAACATAATCGACCACTCTCAGCCTGGCAACATTGAGATCAATGATCGGATACATAACGAGCTGGCCAGGGCCGTGAAAAGTAATGCTGCCGCCGCGCTCCACCTGGATTACGGGAATGCCCGCTTTTTTCAGAAAATTCGCGGACACCGTCAGGTTGTTCAACCCGCCCCTGCGACCAAGGGTGAAAACAGGGGGGTGTTCCAATAACAGGACAACATTTGTGTCAATGATTTTGTCTTTTCTTGCAGCCACAAGCTGACCCTGAAGTTTCCATGCCTCCCTGTACCCTGTGGCAGGAAGCTCAATGCAGAGCCATCTTTTGTCTAATTCGTAGTGCATCGTGCGATACGGCATATGCGATGTGGCCGGTAACCGCCCGGTATGCCTCCGGGGGAAAGAACTATCTGCCACAACTGGTTTATCCTTGCACGGAACGACCCGGCGAATGATAGGAGATAATACTTCCACATCCGGTAGAATCGCTCGTCATATTCTTCTTTAAGGGTATCCCAATTATTATGGAAATTCCGAAACCAGTGCATAAGGGTCTTATCGTAATCGGCACCAAAACTATGCCAGTCCTCAAGAATAAACAACCCTTCGGCGGCGGCGCAGATCTGCCTTGCGGAGGGCAGCATGGAATTTGGAAAGATGTAACGCTCTATCCAGGGGTCGGTCCTGGTAACCGAGCGGTATCCACCAATAGTATGCAGCAGAAATAGCCCCCCATCCTTTAAGTAGCTGTTGACGGCGCGCATAAACGTGACGTAATTCTTGTAACCGACGTGTTCGAACATGCCAAGGGAAAGAATACGGTCGAAAGCACCTTCCAGGCCACGGTAGTCTTGTAAGCGGATCTCAACCGGAAGATCCTGGCAGAGTTCCTTCCCGAACCTTGCCTGTTCTTCAGAAACGGTGATGCCGACTACTTCAACCTGGTAACGCTGAGCAGCAAATTTGGCCGTCCCTCCCCAGCCGCAACCGATATCCAGGACATGCATTCCCGGCTGAAGGTCTAATTTTCGGCAGACCAGGTCAAGCTTGGCCTCCTGTGCTTGGTCCAGGGTGGACGCATTTTCCCAGTAGCCGCAGCTATAGATTAAGCGCTCGCCAAGCATATGCCGGTAAAGGTTATTGCCAATATCATAATGGCGCTGCCCAATTTGAAAGGCACGTGAAGGTTTCTGGGGGTTGAACAATTTAGCTTTAAGAATACCGAAAAGCCCCGACCATGGTTTGACTCTCTCATCCAATTTGGCCCGTAGAATTCTATTGAAAAATTCGTCAAGTCTGTTGCAGTCCCACCAGCCGTCCATATAAGACTCGCCCAAACCCAGCGATCCCTTCGCCAGTATTCTTGCATACAGGTCCTCGTTATGAACCTGAAGATCCCAAGGGCGGTCGCCGTCGATTTTAACGTCAGCAAAGGACAATAGCCTTTCTACTTTGTAGCGGAAATTGTTAACAGGCATGCTTCTCGCCTTTTCGAATGCCATGTCCACAATTCGGAAGTGCGTGCTATTGCTTGTCTAGAATTTCCCTTATTTTTCTAGACAACTCTTTTATTTTGAACGGCTTCTGAATAAAGCCATTACAGCCGCGTTCCAGGATCTCGGTGGCCTGGCCTCTTATGCTGTAGCCGGTTGAAAGAAGAACCTTTATCTTGGGGTTGTTCTCTTTCATTGTGTCATAGGCCTCGCCACCGCCCATGTCGGGCATGATCATGTCGAGGATGACCAGATCAATCTCGTGTTTGTATTTCCTGTAAAGTTCTACTGCTTCTTTCCCACTTCTGGCCAGCAATACCTTGTACCCCATTTCTTTCAGCAGCTCCTCGCCAACATCAAGAATCATAGCCTCATCATCTACAATAAGAACAGTCTCTGTGCCCCTTAAGATCTTGTCAGCCAGTTTCTTTTCTCTTATTGTGACCTCCTTTTCCGAAGCCGGCAGGTAAACGTTAAAGGTGGTTCCTTCACCCTTTTTACTGTAAACATTCATGACGCCGCCATGGTTCTTGATGATCCCATAAGCAGAGGCGAGACCTAAGCCTGTTCCACGGCCCATCTCTTTGGTGGTAAAAAAGGGGTCAAATATCCTTTGCTGGGTAGCCTCATCCATACCCACTCCGGTGTCTGTTACAGATATCCTGACATAATTGCCAGGGTTCACACCAAAAGGCTTGGTATAGTTTTTGTCAAGCACAACGCTGCTTGTTTCAATATAGAGGTCTCCGCCACGCGGCATGGCATGCCAGGCATTGACATAGAGGTTTAACAACACCTGATCAATCTGCCCCCGATCTGCTTCGACCGGCCGGATGTCTTTCTGGTATTTTCTATAAATCTTTATCTCTTTTCTGGTGCGGCCAAACATCTCAGAACTATCCTCGATTAGCTCGTTTAGGTCCGTAGGTCTCACCTCGTATTTGCCGCCCATGGCAAAACCTAAAAGTTGTTTGGTAAGAGCTGCGCCCCTTTGAACCATATCCTCTATTCCCTTGAGATGTTCAGAATGGGGACGGCCGGAGTCAGCATACAGCAGCGCCAAAGACGAGTGCCCCTGGATACCCATGAGCACGTTATTGATGTCATGGGCAATGCCTCCGGCTAAGGTGCCAATGGCCTTCAGCTTCCGGGCTTGTTGGAGTTGGGCTTCAAGTCTCCTTTTTTCTTCTTCCGCCTGCTTTTGCTCGGTGACGTCACGGGCAATGCCAACAAGCCCAACAATATTTCCTTTATGATCAAATTGCGGAACCTTTATGGCTTGGAACCAGTATTCTTTTGCATCTCTGCCAGTCATGTGCTTAGTAATTTCTTTTGGCTTACCTGTCTTGAAAACAATCTGGTCATCTTCAATATTTTTCTTCGCTTCTTCCTTATTTGGCATTATTTCATAGTCATTCCTTCCAATAACTTTCTCTTTGGATAACCCAAAGGCTTCTAAGGTTTTGGCGTTGGTGATAACATAGCGGCTTTTCAAGTCTTTGAAAAAGATAGCATCATGGGCGGATTCAACCATAGATCGATAAATTCTTATTTCTTCCTCCGCGTGCCTGCGCTCAACGGCTTCCTTTTCTAACTCCTTGACCCTTTGTTCCAATTCTTCGTAAGTCGGTTTCTTAGTCATCAGAGAATCCTGCAATTGCCCCTAAGACAAAAAAGTCCATCGGGTAACATAATAGGTTCCAAACCACCTCAAGCTGGATGGGTAAAGAGCCTTGTGGTGAGCGTTGAGGAAAATGCACGGCATAAGATCGTGTCATTTTGCCTCCTCTCTAATGGTTGGATCTATTAATAGCTACGCAAACGAGTCTACCATGGATATCTGGATAATCTTCATAAGCTCTGATGTCAAGGAATTTTGGATTAGGGTTCATGGCGTTTAGGCCTGTCGCTTTTTCTCAAACCCCGCCGAGGCTGTTGCAGAAATCTTCTCTTTGTCTTACAATATCGTCTCGCCAGATGCAGGAGGTCTTTATGACGCTCAAGACGCAATGTCTCATCGGTTTGGTGGGGTGGGCTGAATCTCGACGAATCGACAGACTGGAAGGCTGGTTTCAGCGGCGGTAGTCTGCTCTAATGATTTTTCTGTTAGCCAAATGCTCATTTTGTCCCATGTCAAGTTGACGCCATTCAGCATTCAGACCTCACGGCGGCGCCCAGAGGGGGCCGCCTGCGGCGGCGGCGATTGGGAGACCGATGTCACAGGTGGCGGCTCCGATAATGCCAGCTCCTTTAAGGTACGACCCTGGAGCGCCTCGGCTAAGGCCTGGTCGAGGTGGTCGACCAGTTGCTCAACGACAAGCTCGGCAGGGAGTCTTTGCACATTAAGATGGGACACTTCATGGGCTGCGCGAACCGCATCGAGTACGTCTTTAAGCTCGGTAGTCTCCAGGGGTCGGGCAGGCAAGTAGGATGGAGGCTCATCGCCGGTCTGTGTTAACAGGCCATACTGCTCCAGGGTCTCTAAGATGGGTTCCAGAGTTTCCATGGGTACGCGGAGGCGCTGTGCGAGGCCTTCCATAGTCCATGCGGGACGGCGGTGATAGTAGTTCTGCCCGATCAGGAGCATTATCAGCAGGGACAGCTTCTCTTTCAGACGGTTACTCAACTGTAGTTCGTGCCGATCCGTAGTCAGGGACTCGGGATGCTGGTGATAAAAGGCTATGCTCGCCCCGACGAGCAAGATCAGCCAGCTAAGGTAGAGCCAGAGCATGAACATTATGAGAATCGCTAAGCCGGAGTAAATAGCCGTGTACTTGGAGGAGGTCACGACAAAGGAAGCGAACGCCCAACCCGTGGCTCCCCACAGAACACCTCCTATCACCGCACCGGTTAACGCGGAGCGAAGGCGCACCCTGGTGTTGGGTATAAAGATATAGAAGAACGTGAATGCGACGATGATCAGGAGGTATGGCAGCAGTTGGCTCGCCACCTTTAAAAGGCTGCCAAACGGTTCAATTGCCACCAGCTTCTGCACCACCGCCGTGCTCATTACGGATGCCATGATGCCGAGGGCGGAAAACACGAGCACAGGGCCAATCAAAATCACGCTCAAGTAGTCGCTGAAGCACTGTCCAAACGGCCGGCTCCGCTTGACGTGCCACATGTAGTTGAATGCTCGCTCGATCTTCCGGATCAAAGAGATGACCGTGTAGATGAGAAGCGCAAGGCCAACAGAGCCAAGGATCCCTGTCTTGACGTTATCCACAAAACCAATGATGCGACCGCTGATCTCGATCCCTTTCTCTCCCAACGGCTCCAGGAAGTTCAGCAGCAACGGTTCAACCTGGTTGTGTACCCCGAACCCCTTCAAAACGGAGAAGCTGAAGGCAAGCAGCGGCACCAGGGCAAGCAGTGTGGTATAGACGAGGCTCATCGCCTGGAGGGTGAGCTGACCTTTAGCTAGATCGTATACAACCACGTAGGACACTCGAAGTGCGCTGATAAGCCAGGCCTTGCACCAAGGCAAGGAGGCTACCTCGGCTCCCCAAATGAACCTGGTCATAGCTGTCTTGAGTTGTTTTGCATTCATGACGACCACACGATCTATACTCAATCAACCAATCGATTTCATTGTAGATCTCTAATTGAAATCATAACTTTTGTCAAGGTTTTCGGCCAAACGTGTCCACAAAAAAGGTTTTTCGGGAAACCCGAAATTCTTTATAATGTAAATAACTTATCTGCTAAAGAACCTGTCAAAGACAATACCCTCATAATCAAAATGCTTGAAATGTCTAAAATGTTGTATGATGATAATACAATACAGGCACAAAGAAAGACGGCTACCTGTACGAGATAGAACGAGACGAAATTGGTTCTCATGGAAGAGTGAAATGAAAATAAAGGTCGAAAGCGAAAAGATGATTAAGGCTTTGAAAAAATTGGATGGAATTGAAATTGTGTTGGATAGTCCTAACGATGCCCAGGAGGCAATCAATCTCATCCTGAGAAAAACCGATCTGTTTAAGGCAGGTGATTATGGCAAAGTGAAGGACGTCAAGGTTACCTCTCTCCAGGAATATAAGACATCAGCGGTGGATTATAAGATGATATTTCTACTGGAGTTCTTATTTGAGGATGATACATCTTTAGATACAAAAGTTGCTGTTATCAAGCAGTTACAAGAATTTTTCAACAAAGTTTAAGAACTTAGCTCCGCTTCGCTCCGCAATTGGAATACTGGACACGAAGTGAAGCTTGCGCTCATAATGGAATGTTGGAATGTTGGTTTTTAAAGGAAGTTACACATTTATTAGCTTCCCTGTTAAGAGAGATTTTGCCAATAAGCCACTGTCCCATTTTCGCAGAACCCATTATTCCATTGTACTATCAGATGTATTCAAAATTAAGGATGGAAGCTATGCAGGGCATTGTTAATTCGAAGAACTTTTATGCTGCTTCTTTTGCGCGGGAACACCATTTTCTGTACTTGCACTGAAATTCATCGCAGTAGTTGCCCGGTTTGTCAAAACAGTCTAAATGACCTCTATGCAATTGTTTCCTGTGAATGACAGGAGTGATTGTTTTTCTAAAGCAGGAATCGCACAGCGATGATGTAATATCCTCACGTCCCCAAGAAAGCGAGGAATCTTTTTGCCATTCCTTTTTGCACTTGATGCACTTTACACGCATTTTGTTCATGCCATTCCCCAGATCGGAACTTAGCTCTTTGTACTATGTTACAATAAGCATAATGGCCGGCAAAATCAAGGGCTACAGAACGTCCAACCGCGGCAATAAACTCGAGAAGAACACCAGGGTGTTAGACGCTCAAATCGGTCTGTCAGGTATGTTATCCAGTCTGGAACAGGGGGAGGGTTTGGTGGGGCAAAAAAGGAAATTCCTATAATATCAAAGTTATCCAAAGATGGTATGATTCATTGTATTCAAGACATCTTCCAGCTCAAACATGACGGCATGGAGGTCCTTGGTCGCCTGGCCGGGATTGACGCAAACGGTATCGCCGATTTTGTCCCAGTAACTTCCGGAACGTGAAGGCGCTTCATGTATGTGGCCGTGCAAAGTCAGGTAAGGCTGGTTTTTTTCGATGAATTGCCGGATGGCGCGGCTTCCAACCGAGCGCCTGTCATACAAGACGTCCAAATTGGTTTGAAACGGCGGTGCATGCATCACATAGACTGTTTCTTGATACGAGTTGGGAAGTGGGACTTTGGTCAATTCTTCTTCCATTGTATTATGGTAACTGAAATGCCTGACAGCATCAATCTGTCTTATCCCTTTGTCTGTACTGATACAGGCAGCAAAATGTTGAGGTTCTATTTTTTTCTGGTATAAAACTTACAAAGGTAGCCTCACTCTTCTGAATGAATTGTCAAAATGAAAGATTTGACCCCTGATCGAGACTTGGCTTATTTTACTGCGGTCAAATGTTGAGATCTAACCCCTTTGTTTTGCTCGTCTTTTCCACTCAGTGGAATTGTCTTTGAGCCATAAAAAAGAAAGGCCCAAATCCTCTCGGACTTGGGCCTTATTTCGACAATCCCTTAATTCCTAAATTTGACTTAATCCCTCAATTCCCCAATTCTTATCTCCTCCAAAGCACGGCAAGTACAATGCCCAGTATGAGCCACAGCGGGACAGAGATGATCAGAGCCAGGGTCAAGCCCTTGAAGACCCCCAATTGTTTAGACATCGCATGTCTTTCGAGTGCCCGGTCAATGATGACCTCCAGCTCCTCCATCTTGATTGGCTTGGTGATAAAGTCGTAGGCCCCGTTCGTTATGGCCTTGACTGCCGATTCGATAGTGCCATAACCGGTGATGACGATAACCACGGCCTGCTTATCCCGCGCCTTGACCGCCTCCAGAAGCTCCATACCGTCCATGTCCGGCATCTTGAGATCGGTGATAACCAGTTGGAAGGCACCCTGTTCAAACCTGGTCAGCGCTTCACGGCCCCCATAAGCAGCAGCCGCCAAATAGCCCAGATTCGACAAAGACTCTACCAGCCCATCGGCCAGCTCCTTATCATCATCTACCACCAGAATTCTTGCATCTTCTCTATCAATAGCCATAGCTCACCTGCTTATCAGCTCATAAAACCAATTTTTGGAGGCCAGGGAATAGATATGCGGAAATAAGGGAATGGTTCAGATAGAGTGGAAAGCACACAATCTTATGCCAGAGCGTTAACCTGTCTCTCTACCGGTTGGACATTTTTCCAATCATTAGAATTGTGAGAGGCATGCCACAAGTCATAGTTCCTTTGTAAATTCAGCCAAAGTTCCGGAGACGTGTTAAACGCCCGTGATAAACGCAAGGCCATGCCTGAACTGATAGAACCACGTTCATTTACAATCTTGGATAAGGTTTTGATCATTAAGTTTAGTGTAACCAGTAAGGTTACGCATGTCAAGCCTTTTTTGTCCTGGAAAGAGAACAGCTCATCAACTCATCAACTTACCAGCTTATCAGCTCTTCTCTGCATACTGCCTACCACGCGAAATGACATATTTCACCGTGCCCTACTGACTTGAATTCCCCAATCCCTAAATCCCTAAATTTGTTTTTCATCCGTGTAATCTGGGGTGGGTAGGGGTCAAATCTTTCCCCTTGACAATTCTCAGGTCTATCACCGTTCAAACTATAAAGCACGGGGCGCATGGCGCATGGCGCATGGCGCATAGGGCAAAGCTGCGCTGCGTTAGGCGCTAGGACCAGTACGTTTAAGGCATAAGGCAAGAGAGTGAGATTGGGGACGCCCCTTGCTTTTCCAGTTTCTCATTTTTTCAATGGCGCAAAGGGCATAGGGCATAGGGCATGGAGCAGAGCGCGAAGAGTAACGTTATTGGTTATTAGGGAACCCATATAAGGAGCTGATGACAGAGGTCAGAGAGCTGAGGGCAGAGGGCAGAGCTCAGATGACAGATGACAGAGGGCAAGAGGGTATCGCTGCGCTGCGTTAGGCGTTAGGAGCACTTCGTTCGAAGCTGAAGGCGGAATAAGCTGAAAGCTGAAAGGGAAAAAGCTCATAAGCCTAACGGCTGAAAAGTGCTGAGAAGAGGAAAAACAGAAATATAGTAAAATACCCTATCTATCGAATACATCACCCGGCAAGTCAAACTTCTCTATCCTGTCATCAAGGGCGTAGGACAAAATAAGCGTCTTTTTGCCATGGGATTTGATGGGGTACGACTTATGGGTTTCGGGATCATAAAACTTGGGATGTCTGCCTTTGCCAGTTACGTAAACGATGCCATATTTCTTAAGTACTCTAACGACTTTTCTTAATTCCAGCGGCTTAGGCATAGCTTATTTCAGCGGTTGATTGTTGTATATTCTCATAGGGAACCGATTTAAGGGATTTCTTTAGAGACCGTTTAAGTTTGCCGCTGGAATGTCGAGCTTCCAATTCATTATACATCCTCCAATACTTTCCATGTGCTGGATCAAAAATTGTATTAATGGCATCGTTTTCTACTGCCGTCAAAATATATTCTTTGATAGAGGTTGCCAACGATTTTAAAGCGTCCTGGACATCTTTACCGTGGGAAGAAACTGTGAAATCCAGGCAGCGGGCTACAACGATGTCATCCTCCTGAGTCAACAAAATATGGAGTTCAGGGCTTTCCCATACGTTTCCTATTCTTATTTTTATTCTGTCCGCTCTTAAAGTTTTCATGGTTACCTCCCATCCATAAAAAATGCGAAAGGACTTGAACCAAAGCTTTGGCCTTCTTATAAAGCTGCTCCGGCACCTCGGTTTGAATCGTTCTCATTAATTACCCTTCAAATTACAAACTTTTAAAAACTTTATCACAACATTTCGAATTTGTCATCTTCTTAACCAGGCATCCCAAAAATCGGAGGGCCGAGCGCATAGGGCATCTCAGATGGCAGATGACGGATGACAGAGGTCAGATGACAGATGACATAGGGCAGATGACAGAGGGCAGAGCGCATAAGAACAGCTCAAAGCTCAAAGCGAAAAAGTCGAGGTTAATGATTGAATAGTGCTCGCCCTATTTCTATGGAGCAACCCCGTGTATCCCACCATGCGTGTGATGGCGGGCGGTAACCACAAGCTCCAGTCCTTCGTTTCGCTGTAAGAAATGCAGAATTTCGAAAAAGTTGCTTGTTTTGGGATTGCCAGATGGACCTATCATGCGATGAAGGCTTTTGCTGGGTTTACCGATCTGCCGACCGAGTGCCTCAAAGCCGATGGTGGCGTTTATATAGTCGCGCAGCATTGCTTTTCCAACTTCTACGTCACCAGATAGGAAACAGTCCACCGCCTCAGTCAACATAGCTTCGCGGTATGCAGGGTCCCTTTTTGCACGAGCTTGTATGGTTTTCCGAAAGTCTCTTGTTAAGACCATTGCAGCACCTCACTTACTTTTTCGTTTCCGTGCTTTGTAGTCCTGCCAGTAAGCCCTTGCGGCATTTATATCCTGTTGTTGGCGTTTCTTTGTTATGCCGCCCAAAATGATCACAATACGCTCGCCGTCTTTGCCAAAATAGATCCGGTAGCCGGGGCCAAAATCAATTTTGTACTCGAAAACTCCACCTCCAACACCACTGGTATTCGAAAAGTTTCCCTGCTCAAGCCGATACAATGCTGTAGTGACTTTTGCAGCTGCCCTCGCATCCAAGTGGTCGTGCCAAACTGCGTAAGGCGATTTGCCGGTCTCGTCTATGTATTCCTTTATCTATATCACGGACATTTACAAAGTAACAGTAAAGTTACCATTTGTCAAGAATTTTCTTATCTTTTAGAGAATCTTGGTGACTTTGGCAAAAAGCAAAAAGGGGACGTTCTTTACTTTATAAGTTTCTCGTTTCGGCTCTTTGTCTCAAGCATGGGGCAGAGGTCAGATGACAGAGGGCAGATGACAGAGAGAAACGTTATTGGTTACTAGTGAATCCATAGGAGCGGACAGAGAGCATGGAGCAGCTGAAGGCTCAAGGCTGAAAGCTGAAAGCTCGTTGTGAGTTGTTTGGTTGGTTTGATTGGTTGAATTGGTTTTGGTCGTTTGATTGGTTCTGATCGTTTGGAGTCATACGATTGATAACATGCAAAAGGCCGATTGATTTTGAGTGGTCCAACTAAATGTTATTGAGCAAATCAAAATATTCCTCTTGTTTCAGGCTGACCGAACTACTTTCAACTATTTTATTATGATAGTGTTTATGATCTGAAAAGGCAGTTGAAAAGTTTGAGAAAAACAAGGCGGCCAAGAAAGCAAAGGCCAAGGCTAAGCCCGCCAGAAAAGCTGCTGCGAAAAAAGCCCCTGCCAAGAAGAAAGCTGCTGCGCAGACCGCCACTGACCAGGTTGTGAACATTATCAAGAGATCGAAGAAGGGTGTTGACGTTCCTACGTTGGTCAAAAAGACTGGGTTTGAAGACAAGAAGATCAGGAATATCGTCTTCAAGGCATCTAAGCAGGGCAAAATCAAGCGAGCCGGCAGGGGGATCTACGTGACGGCGTAAGGTTAAGTCCCCTCCCACACTTTCAGTGATACCTGTATTTTCGGATCACCGTGCCCACCCCCCCGACAATCCTGCTCTCGTGGTTGTGGAGAATGATCGTGTTCATTTTCACTCAGCGGGATTGTCTCTGAACCAAGAAAAAGAAAGGCCCAAATCCTGCTGGACTTGGGCCTTATTTCGACAATCCCTTAATTCCTAAATTTGACTTAATCCCTCAATTCCCCAATTCTTATCTCCTCCAAAGCACGGCCAATATAATCCCCAGTATGAGCCACAGCGGGACAGATATGATCAGAGCCAGGGTGAGCCCCTTGAAAACACCCAACTGCTTCGAGAGGGCGTATCTGTCCAGTGCCCTCTCAATGATAACCTCCAACTCCTCCATCTTGATCGGCTTGGTAATAAAGTCGTAGGCCCCGTTCCTTATGGCCTTGACTGCCGATTCAATAGTGCCATACCCGGTGATAACCATAACCACGGCCTGCTTATCCCGAGCCTTGACCGCCTCCAGAAGATCCATGCCGTCCATATCCGGCATCTTAAGATCGGTGATAACCAGTTGGAAGGCCCCGTTTTCAAACCGGCTGAGAGCTTCACTCCCACTGTAGGCCGCTTTCGCAGAATAGCCCAGATTCGACAGGTGTTCCACCAGAAGATCTGCGAATTCCTTGTCATCGTCTACCACCAGGATTCTTACATCTTGTTTACCAAAAGCCACAGTACACCCTTCCTATTTCCCCAATCCCCTAACCCGGACGAGCCCGCCCTCCTGCCAAGCGGAGTGAGGCGGACTGGCCGGAACCAAAAAAAATTTATCACGAAAGCACGAAATTACGAAGACACGAAAGTCTGAATGTTGTTTTATTTCGTGCTTTCGATCTTTTGCGTTTTCGTGATTGTCTTTTAGAATTTCTTGCCAGAAAAAACGCGAATCTTAGAACTAAGCGCCTATTGTCTTATTGTCTCTGAGTAAATACTGTCTGGATTTTTGCACGATGGACAGGATGGGACATAAAAGAGGCCACAGGCAAGATTGCATGCGGCCTTTCGATGATTTCTGAGAAATGGATCCGAATCAGTGCAGCGAAGCGAACTAAGTTCCGCACGTTACAGCAATTGTAAAGCTTTTTTTTCAGATTTGACTCCATTTGCCTTCCAGATACCCGCTATAGAAATATATTGAAATAATGAAGGAATCATGATTATGATAACAGCAATACTGTGTTCAGGAGATTCACCATGAGGATGTTTTCAAGATTAACGGTCCTTTCGGCATTTTTCCTGTCTATCCTGCTTTTTATTACTCCTTTCTGCCTTGCTGATGACTTGATTGCGCCGACCCGCACTCTCCACGGCACTGAGGAAGCCCATGGGAAATTGACTGTGGTAAGTGAGCCCCCTGGTCTTGATGCTTTCCTGGATGGCTCCAATATTGGAAAGACGCCGGTCTGGTTGAAGGAAGTGGAACCGGGCTTGCACACGCTAAAGGTCAAGGATTCAGAAACGAAGATTCACGTACTGCCGGGGAAAACCTTGCAGGTTAGTTTGTTTAAAGGCTCTTTTATCAAGGTTGTCAAAGAAGAAGAAAAGGTGGAGAAGGAGCCAGGCCCTGAGGAAGAAAAGATAGCTGAGCGCAAGAAAGCCGTCGAGCCTCCCAAAGAGGAGCGAGAAAGAGATC
>JAUWXF010000223.1 GCA_030616475.1 Desulfobacterales bacterium | reverse complement strand
GTTTCAGCTCTTTAAGTTTCTCAATCCTGACACCTGAAACCCGAAACCTGACACCTTTTCCCCAAAACTAAATACGCAGCAGACGGACACGGATTTTCTCATTGCCAACAGCCGTGATTTACACTCCTTATCCATCCTACGGAACTCAATACCCATCGGGATTATTCTTGTGCCAGGTCCAGGCGGTTTCGACGATAGTCTCAAGGTCAGGGAATTGTGGTCTCCAGCCAAGATCCTTTATCGCCTTTTGACTCGAACTGATAAGAACTGCGGGGTCGCCAGTGCGCCTTTCTACCACCCTTGTTGGGATCTCTTTGCCGGTTACGCGCCGGGCAATTTCGATTACCTGCTTTACCGAATAACCCTCAGCGTTTCCGAGATTGTAGAGTCCGCCTGGCAAGCCTGCCAACAACCTCTCCAGGGCAAGTAGATGGGCCTGAGCCAGGTCTTCGATGTGAATGTAATCTCGAATACATGTGCCGTCCGGCGTTGGATAGTCATCACCGAAGATATCTACAAGGGGCCGTTGACCAAGGGCGGTTTTGAGAATTAGGGGGATAAGGTGTGTTTCCGGGTTGTGATCTTCCCCCAACTCGCCATCAGGGTCTGCCCCGGCTGCATTAAAATACCGCAGACAAACCGATTTCAGCCCATAGGCCGCCCTGAAATCATCCAGTATCTGTTCAACCATGACTTTGGTTCTGCCGTAAGGACTGATCGGTTTTTGAGGGTGGTCCTCGGTCATGGGGATTTCAAGTGGCTCCCCGTAAGTAGCACAAGAAGATGAAAATATGAAATTGCCAATGTTCCTTTCAACCATGACCTTAAGAAGGGCGAGCGTATTGGCCACATTATTCTGGTAATACCTGGCCGGTTCCTCTACCGATTCCCCGACATAACAGAAGGCAGCAAAATGCATGACAGCCGAGATGGGATAGTCTGAAAATATCTTTTGAAGCAGGCTTGAATCATTCATGGAACCTTCTAAAAAGGGTCCGTACTTTACGGCTTGACGGTGACCGCAAACAAGGTTGTCAAGGACTATCGGCATGTAACCCTTTTTCGAAAGGTACTTGGCCATGTGGGATCCGATGTATCCGGCGCCACCAACAACCAGGATGTTTTTCACGGCGTATACTCCTGCTCCCTGAAAAGTTGGTAATCTCTGCAGAACAGTGCAGGTGATCTCAAATTCGAAATCCGAATATCGAAACCTGCCCGCCATTGCCATGTATTCCGACATTGGGGCTATATGCTGGGCCTGGCGATGGCAGGCGGGTCCGAAACAAATCCGAATTTTCAAATTTCATAATGTTTCAAATCCGCCTCAGGGGGACCAATTTGTTTTGAATTTCATATTTTGGTCATTTGATATTGTTTCGTATTTCGTGCTTCGGATTTCGGATTTATTTGAACAATAGCCCGAAGCTACGGCACGCGGTTCACAAAAACGTCATTTATAGCCGTACGCAGTATATCTTGTTGACTTACTGCATTCGATGGCAAAGGCGCGTCATGCGTTTTTGCGGCCTGTCGTTGCGCAGGGCAATGGCCAGGGCCTGTTTGGTTCCAATGAGCACAACCAACTCCTTTGCACGGGTTACCCCGGTATATATGAGGTTTCGCTGAAGCAAGATAAAATGCTGAGTCATCACCGGCAGGATCACTGCCCCATATTCTGAGCCCTGGGATTTGTGCACGGACACGGCATAGGCCAGTACAAGCTCGTCGAGGTCAACAAACTGATAGTCAACAGCGCGGCCTTCGTATTTGACAGTGATCCTTTGCATATCGCGATCGATTTGGCTGATGGTTCCAATATCTCCGTTGAAGACATCTTTTGCATAATTGTTTCTAATCTGCATTACCTTGTCCCCGCGTTTGAAGGTCCGACCAATACGCTCAATAGTATCATCGGAGGGGTTCAAGGCCTGCTGAAGCACGCGATTAAGGTTCATTGTGCCGACAATTCCTTTGTGCATGGGGCTCAGCACCTGGATGTCTGATAAGGGGTCAAGTTTAAAGCGATCTGGAATCCGCTCGCAGCAAAGCTCAAGGATAGTTGAAAGCACCTTTTCAGGATCCTCTTGCTGGATAAAGTAGAAATCCTGCACTGTGTCACGGTTGGAATTCGGAATGGTCGGGGGAAACCCCTGGTTGATCCTGTGGGCATTTACGATGATCAGACTCTCACGGGCCTGTCTGAAGATCTCTTTCAGGAATACAACAGGCACCTGTTCGGAGTCGATCATATCCCGCAGTACATTTCCAGGACCCACAGAAGGAAGCTGATAAACATCCCCTACCAGGATAAGTACGGCGGTCATGGGAACCGCTTTAACAAGGTGATACATCAAAAAAGTATCTACCATGGATGTCTCATCCACAATTACCACATCAGCATCGAGCGGAGCTTTTTCGTTTTTCTGAAACCCGCCGCTCTTGAAGTTATAGGCAAGAAGACGATGGATAGTTTTTGCCTCATGGCCTGTGATCTCCGAAAGCCTCTTGGCCGCGCGTCCTGTGGGTGCGCAAAGCAAGACCTGCTTTCTGGCTGCCTCAAAGACCGCCAGGATGGCCTTGACCAAGGTGGTCTTGCCCGTACCAGGTCCACCCGTGATAATCGATACCTTCTGGGAAAGCGCTGTTTGCAGGCCGACCCATTGTTCTTTTGAAAGCATAATGGCTAGCCTGTGTAAGACCAGTTTTTCTATACGCCTGATATCCATGCCAGGGCCTTTAGTCGGCACGGAAAGCAGGGCCTTAAGGCGGTTGGCCAGACCCACCTCGGCCGCATGAAAAGCCTTTAGATAAACCGCTGTCATGACTTCGGATGTATTATCATCAACCCGAAAGTCTTCCAGGACAATGCGTCCGGATGCGGCCAGATTCCTGACAGCCGTCTCGAGCGCGGTGCGGTCTATCTCAAGGAGTGCTGCGGCCCGGTCGAGCAATTCATCATACGGGACAAATACGTGTCCCTCATCAGACATCTTTTCCAGGACATGCAAGATGCCTGCCTCAGCGCGTATGACTGCATTTCTGGCAATGCCAACCTTTTCTGCAATGCGGTCAGCTATGAGAAAGCCGATGCCAAATATGTCGGATGCCAGCCGATAAGGATTTTCCTGCACCACCCGGATGGCGTTCTGGCCATACTGCTTGAATATCTTTGCGCTATAACCGGTGCTCACGCCGTGGCCCTGAAGAAAGATCATAACGTCCCTGATATCTCTTTGATCTTCCCATGCCCTGAGGATCATCTGGAGTCGCTTTTCGCCAATCCCTTCTACCCCAAGGAGCTTGTTGGGAGAACGCTCAATGATCTCGAGTGTTTTTTCTCCGAAGCGGTCCACCAATCGCTTTGCCATCTCACTGCGAATTCCCTTGATCAGGCCTGAGCCCAGGTACTTTTCAATCCCGTGGATCTGGGCGGGGAGGCTGACATTGTAGCCGGTGGCCTTAAACTGCTGGCCGTATTTGGGATGGGTTTCCCAGGCGCCCGAGAGCTTCAGCACCTGACCCGGCGCGATCCCTGCCAGTTGGCCCACTACAGTCACCAGGTCCGGGTTTCCCCTGACCTTCAACTTGGCTACCGTATAATGGTTGTGCTCGTTGAAGTAGACAATCCTTTCCAGGTGGCCTTTTAGGGTTTCAGACATAAGGGACTTCCGCTATGGACCTAAATCCTTTTCCCGTTTTGGTTTCAGGTTTCAGGTTTCAGGGCACATCTAGGTTTCAGGTGTCAGTGTTCAGGTGTCAGGAAAGAGAAACGCAAAAACTGAAACCTGACACCTGACACCCGACACCTGACACCTGGTTTCTGACACCTGAAACCTGACACCTCAATCCTCGGGTACGGGCCAGCCTTGAGGGAGGGGTTCATCATTTACGCTATACTCTGCCGATTCCTCGGCTACCTGCCAGCGCCGCTCTCGCTCCGGAACTTTCCGCTCCAATCTTTTCTCCAATCCATTCAGCATGCGAATGCATTCTTTATCCATATAATTCCTCGTTGTCACTGCGTTCTCCCCCGAAACCTGAAACCTGAAACCTGAGAATTTTATAGATTCTCAAAATTAACAAAAGTCTATCCCTATTAATCGAATGATAAGTGACAAATCAAATCTCCATGCGATCCGTCCCCGTGGTTTGTTTTTATTATTCCGCAATCCAAAATCCAAAATCCGCAATCCTATGAAGGTGGTTCTTTGTCCTTAAAAAAATACAACCTGTACAATTTCTTGGCCCCGCCAATTATCAGAAACACAGCAATAAAGTACCGCGCAAAGCTCAAGAAAGTAAATCCCGGTGATACGCGAAGGGCATATGGTTCTTTGACGCAAAGGAGCACACCCATTGCAATCAAAAGCACACCCCATATGATTTGCTTCAGGTTGCGACGATCAAAGGCCATAATTTATTTAGTACTTGACCGAAAACCCCAGGTTTTCGGTCAAAAATTCGAAATCCGAATTTCGAAATCCGAAACAATGACAAAAATAAGAATGCTCCAATGACAAAAACAATGAAATTTCAACAAGTTCGTTTT
>JAUWXF010000167.1 GCA_030616475.1 Desulfobacterales bacterium | reverse complement strand
TTTTTTTTGAAAGGAGGGTGTCACAATGGCCAATGGAATTGTGAAGTGGTTTAATGATAGCAAAGGCTTTGGCTTCATTGAGCAGGAAGATGGCCCGGATGTATTCGTTCATCATTCAGGGATCAACGCAAGCGGTTTCAAATCTCTCAATGAAGGCGACAGCGTAACCTTTGATATCGAGCAGGGTCAAAAAGGTCCTGCTGCAGCGAACGTAACTGTGGTTTAGGTTGGTTTTCGAACCCGAAACAGGGCGTTCCATCGATTCAGATGGAGCGCCCTTTCTTATTTTGATCAATCGGTGAATTGTAGCGACTGGCAAATCGAATGCAAAGTCCACTCACTGTGACAGCCGACGCCGTGGTAACCGCTCCCGCAGCGGCTGGAGAAAGGAGAGTTATGGCAAAGCGCAGTCCACATAGCTTCAAGAAGTGGCAGAAGGAGACCAAACGCAAACGAAAGGCTCAGGAAAAGACGGCACGGCGGCAGGGCAAGAAGAATCAGGCCGATGACGCCGACAATCCGGGGTCAGCCGTGGGAAACGTCGAGAGACTGAAAGAGGGCGCAGAATAAGCCCATACCACAATGGACCACCAACTCTCAATCTGCCACGTTCTGTCACTGATAGTAGATTCTTCGGGGGGCCTTCAACTGATGATGTCTTGCCATTATCTATGATCGCCCACCAAACGATTTTGTCAAAGATTCCTAACCGATATCGTAACTCTTGTCAAGTTCCGGGCCAGGATTCGGGTCAACCGACAGGCTGGATGGGTGTTTTTCAGGCGTGAGACCCAAAAATTGAGGCTGGAGCCGGGGTGGGTTACCCTGGCGACAACAGCCTTTCTTGGAGAAAAAGCTGTGATTGCGGTTAGAAACCTAAACAATTCGGGGTCTTGAAAAGTATAACATCATAGCAGACAGCACCAATGAGCGCCATGAAGTCGGCAGTAGAGATATACGACAGACATGTATTTGAAGGTTTAGCCCGTAACGCCAAGATTAAGCGGCGCCGTCTTTTTGACGTCCGCTTGAATCTTTTGTTAGCTGTGCAATCATCACTATTCCGTGATATGAGTTTTTTATGAATATAAGAAAACACTATCTTGGTTTTTCAAAAAATCCAGCTACACGATCAGTTATTGGTGTGATTTCTTTTTCTATGTCAACAATATTAACCAGAATTTCTTCGCTTGACTTCAACAAATTCTCATCGCCCGAATTGTGGTATTCAATCAATTTATTTAAATAGGACTTGCGCAAATCGTAGCTTTTCATTGAAAGCTCATTTAATTGATTAGCATCTGTGAGAAGATTCTTATTCTCTTTTCTGTTGCCAACACTAATGGCATACTAATCCGAGCGTATTTATTTAGACGTTGCTTAATCTCAATCCTTGTTATTTGTGCTTTGAAAGGATGAGAGTGTATATGTAATTATGGCCGGATTAGTAAGTGGCGATCCGTTGACGCAAAACAAATTTGTTTTCTTCTAAGGAAAATAGATCCTTCACGCATTTAAGATTATTATTGAAGTCCTCCTGGGATTTAGGGTCAATAATTGCCGATTGAATAATTTCCATTTCTTTGCCTTTTAAGGTATCAACTGTTATCTGAAGGTCATTAAAAAATTTAAGTTGTTTTGATTTTTCCTGGATCCTTCCAATAAATGAGCCGACACCTATTAAAAGAAGGGCCAAGCAGTATGCAAGGAGCCCAGAATAAAAGGATTGAAGCCATGTCTTTTGACTATATTTTTCTCTTTTTATTAGTTTAGTTCTTACCCAAAAGTAGAAGATGGGCACAAGGATCCATCCCAAAAATATAATCAAAAATGCTATTGGCGAGTCATATGAAGATAGTAAGTCAAATCCTGGAACGGTAAGCATCAGCAGTAGGATCCATCCCCAGCCCCACTTCGGCTTCCGGTATAATGGGGAATAGACAAACTCGGGAGAGATTTCACTGCCATTTTTGTCAGCGGGGGCATCAGGAGAGGGTTCTATTTCGGTGGTTATTGAATGGTCTTCTGCAGATTTCTCAGGATATTCATCAGTATTTTCGGAGGGAAGGAAATCTGCATCGTCATTGGTGCTGTCTATTCTCTTTTCTATCCACTCTCCACAAAACCTGCATTTTACAGCAGAATCTTGAATTTCTTCTGCGCAATAAGGGCATATTTTCATCTTAATCACCCGACATTAATAAGTTTTTGTTTAGACTTTTCTGAAGACCAACGGGCGGAGATTCCGGCTGACGCCCTGTTTAGGCAGTATAGAGAAACCCGATAGAATGTTCCCTCTATGAGAATTTAAGCAGACCAGATAATTATGATCGCATAAATTCCTACAATTATGGGCAGAAGGAACTCAAAAATTGCTCGCAATAAAGAAACTGGACTTGTTAAACGTAAAACGAAGCGAACGGAAAAAGGACGTTTTAAAAAATCGTCAATATAATCTGACATTTCCATAACAGGATCTTTCTCTGCCTCTGATTTCCATCTGTCGACCATTGAGGCTTTAAGAGATCGAAAAAATGAGCCGTGCCAAGTAATAATGTCTGATGCTGCGTAAATCAAAAATGCTATTAGAAAATATAAAATAATAATCCCAAGTACCGAAAGAAGTGAATTCTGATCTGCCTTTGCGAATTCAATTCCGAGTGCTGAAATTTTGGTTGGCACAAATCCAGCCTTAACTATTGTTATGCCCAGTATACTTGACCCAAGAAGGAATTTGCGCTTTTTTCGCGCCACTCCACTTAGCGGATCACTCAATTTTACTTCTCCAGGAGTTTTATTCGCCATGGTTATGATCTTTGACAGCTAACCAACAAACCCCGCAGTTAGCGCAGTTCACCGCGTCCGCTGCAGTGAGCTAGGGGTTTTTGATCAGCCTGCTGAATATCCACATAGCAACAAGAGCGCTGGTTACCGCAATAAGCCAAGAAAACACAGTAGGCCATAATCTTCTAAACACGCCAACCTTACGTTTAGACAAGAATATTAGAGTATTCGGTATGATTTTGCCATGTACAGCCAACAAGATAAATAACAACGTTGCAACAGAGCCGACGAAAATGAGACGATTTACCCAGGCCCCAATCTCTGGGATGGCTACCAGCATAAGAAGAAAGATAACGCTATTCAAATTAAGGCCATACTTCCTGTAACTTGTTACTAGCCTGTTTTGATATGAGGATAAGGCTCTACTTATCGATTCGGCTTTCCCTACCACCCAAGACTCATTTATTCCAGAGACTCTGACTTCACTGCCAGCATGTTCAGTAAGATCCACAGCGACCATTTTATTGATGCCATGTGCTTCCGGTTCCTGAATCGTTATCTTTAGTGACCGTAACTCTCCAGTTTCTGTTGAGTCCCTTAGGAAATCCTCAGCGTATTTGGTTACTTCACTACCTCGTAATCTATATGTAACGATAAGGCGACCTTGAATAAAGTCACGCTTTATAATGTCAAGGAGATTATTCACATCAACATCGTATAGACGGACAGAGCCGACCGAAACAGTCCGGTTGTAAATTTGCTCAGGTACAGAAATCTGGCCACCCACTTGCGCTGGGCCGTCCCCATAGATATGTGGAAATGCTTGGAAGGTTCCTGCTGTACCAGTAGGGGATTCCCAGTCGCCGACGAGAGTACCATCAGGCCTCAACTGAGCAACCACTATTACTGTGTTAACTTCAATTCCTTCTGGATATTGCTTGGGAGTGCACGTAAAATGTATATGATCATTTGATTCACCCACAAAGTCGTAGATTACTAAACCCCACATAGTATCGAGAAATCTGGCAATACCGGTCAATCTGTTTCCTTCTTGGTCTATTTCAAGAAACACATTTCCTGTATTTGTTCCGTAAATGCGACCAGCCCATTTCCCTGCAATATTGTTCATTGTAGTATTTACTCTTGTTGTATGAAGGTCAAACCCCTAACATTATATATTCAGCAGACTCTTCTTTTTGAACAAAGACCTCAACCCCGATGGAGCGCGGCACCTGGTTTTCGAGATAGCTTGCCACCATCTATACTCTACAAAAACTAATGATTTCAAAAGCATATCAAAACTCAATCAGAAATAGAGAAATAGGGGACGTTCGTTCCGAGCTTGCCTAAAGTGTTTTCAGCCATAGCGTCTATCTCAGACTCTTAACACCATAAAACATTTCCTGCAACACATAAACGATTTGGTCCTAATCAGCAAGCCCTGCGCACGCTATGCACGAACGTCACCCTTCTACTTTCGTCAAGAACGCTCGGAACGAACGTCCCCTATCTTCCCCTTTTTCTTGAAATGTTCGCAGTATTAATGCAGACTATTAAAAAATAACTTCTCCTCGTCATGTTTTATCATAAAACGCCGTTCTAATTGCGCCTAACTTTGGTACTCACTGCGGGGTTCGCCAAGGATAACCTGCCGGTATGGAGCGCAGCGGAATACCAGTCAGGTTGATCCTTGGGTTAGGCTAAAAATGTGCTTTTCGTCAAGTTGTTCTCAGAACCAACGTCCCCTTTTACAAGTTCGTCCCCCCTTTACCTCCCCCCTTCAGGTCCCTGCGCAATTCTTTCCCCAGTATTTCCCAGGAAACCCGAATCCAGTCCCACATTAGACGAAAATCCTTACGCAATTCGCCCCTCAGTCTTTTAAGCGAGAACCAATTTTTGGGCTTCATTATCAGCCTCCAGAAAGGTCGTATGAGATGAGCCACTATACAGATGATCGACCAAAGTAACAATGCAGGAAAGCCCACGACACATTCCCAGACTGGCTTGATTCGGGCCCCACAACAGCTCCAAGCTCGATCCACCACAGAGAGCGGTTCTTCAAAACCTGGCTCTGGATCCTCCAAACCAGCCTGGGCAAGATAACTTCTCGATTTCAACTTTACCGATTTATTATCTTCTTTAAGCACTAACGCCTTCTGTTGTTTGGCCTGGTGAACCCAATAGTACAGTGTAGACTGCCAACCTGAGATATGGCCTGCGTCGCGGACAATCTTCAGAAAAACGAACTGCTCTGGTGGTCTGTCTAAGCGTTCTTCCCAGCTTAAAACCGGGGTCCAGGTTCCGGTGTTGTAGTACCATGCTTCTTCCTCACCCTTTTGCATTTGCCAAATGTCGGGATCGTGTGTGTGTCCATAGACAAAGTAGTGGACACGGGGATCCTGCTTCCTCATATCATCAAGTTTCTGCACGGCTGCTCTGCGAAGGTACCTATCTTCTTGTTTAGAGAGGAAATCAGCAAAGACGGGAAGAGCAAGAGGGATAAGCGCAGACAGCCATCTCCAATCTTGATATGCCTCTAGGATCGCTCCAAGTGAGAAACCGGAATTTCTCACAGCATCCAACAACGGCCAAAGGATGGCGAGTAGAGCTATGAGAACATAAGTGATATAGACCGGCTTCATTACCTTTCGTAGGCGTATCCATACCGGGGGGAAAGTGAGGGCTCTCACCAAGGGGCCTATTCGGCGTGTTAAGATCTTGATTACCAGCCAAGGGTGCCTCTTCCAAATCTCTCTGAGGGCCTCTGAGGTTGGTTTGATGTTGTCTGCATACGAAAAATAGTTTTCCACCTCGTTGAAGAAGTAACGCACAAAGATCGAGCCTAAGGGGAATTCAATGAGGGGTTCCCCACCTAAAGCATCGGAGAAAAGTCGATGAGTCGGTTTGTGAAAATCTCTGAATTCATTGGATGGATCGTGCTGGTTGCCGTGTTCTGCATACAATGGCCCATCGCAATAGGAATATTCGCAAAACTGCAGAGTACCTCCCGTAGTCCAGATACGCTCTGGTTCTTGGACGAATCGGTTGTCAGCCCATTGGTCCAGGTTTGCTTCATTTGCGCCCTGCTGGCCCGGTGCCTTGACGAGAAGCTCGACGAATTTCTTCCTTACCTCTGACCAGTGGAATTCAACATCGTGATTCCCTTTTACTAAAACAAGGTCATTCCCAGCATGAACGAATCGTGCCAACGCTTTGAAGAACTTCGGATGTCCTTTACCCATTCTATCTAGTTTCCAGGCGCTCTTCATTGGGCTGGTCACTAAGCCATCTTTCTTCTCGTCCTCAGTCTGGGACATTTGCACACTGGTTCCGGGCCAAAGCTCCCATTTCTCCTTATCATCATCAACAACGGGATCCGGCCAAAGCAATATCTGCATAAATTCAACGAAATCCCCATTAATAATAAGCCGCCACTTTGAAGCGGGAGTCTTTGGGCGCTCGCTCTCCAAATCCTTCAGAAAAGCTTCAAACTCTTCATCGAAGAGAAAGTCTTCATGCTTGTAAATATGGGGAGTTGAGGGATGTTTGCCTGGTCCCAAATGAAGGTCACTGACGACCACATAGCCCAAAAGATTGATGTTTTTACCTTGTTCCATAGCTACACGCTCCGCGGAAATATGTCCTCCATTATCCAGTCCCCCTAGTGTTCCAGCTTGCACTCTAAGAGGATTCCTTTCTCCACAATAATCCCCTTAATGTGGTCATGGGGTCAAGTCTCCGTTTGGCCCTTGCCTAGAATCAATAAGAGTCAAACGGAGACTTGACCCCTTTACAATTGTTGGTTTATCAAGTTTTTCCTGCGTGTAATTTGGACTTATAAACGTTTCCATTTTAGTGTTTCCAAACATAACGTTTCGCTTAACCAGCATGAAAAGCGCGAGCTTTTTCATGTCTGAGTTAAAGCGGTTGTTAGGTCTTAGCAACCACTGTTTCTGGACCTTTTATCGATCTATAATCATCAGGAAGGTCACTCA
>JAUWXF010000062.1 GCA_030616475.1 Desulfobacterales bacterium | reverse complement strand
GATTCTCAAATCCCGCCCTTCGACGATTACCCCTGTACCGACACCGTATATCCGGCGGCCTTTTAGCGCTGTTCATTCCAAAACAATGGCTGGGATTATAGCAGACCGGTTTGTTCGAAAACAGCCATCGTATGAAAAGCAGTTCAAAGAGACTGACGCTAACAACGACGGGTTTTGGACGATGGAAGAGTTCATTGACTTTCAGACGAAAAAAATGCGAAAAAGACAGACCAAGAAGTAAGATCTTGTTTTTCCGTCTGCCATTTTTCGGTTAGGCTTCCTACCTGCCCAAACAGAGCGAGGCGTGGCCTTCAAACTTGTGCGACGGAGTTCGGCGTTCACTGATACCATAACATTTCCAAAAGTTATGATGGTTACAAGTATCGGTTCGAAATAAGCACGAAATAACCGCAACACATAGTGCTACCCTGAGCCTACCCTTTGAACCTAAAAGGCGTCACGAAGAAGTAGGGATTTCCTACCCCGAAATAAGGGATTCCCCCCATTGACACAACCCTCCCATAAGGATAGCGGTGTTCACAAATGAGGCTATGGCGGCCTTCCTCCTCCAACACAGTCATCTTGTGGGAGACAATAGCCCTGAGCAGGTTTGTTTTTCTTAAGGATCAATTATACACAGAACCCGATTTCTGAGTCAGTGATAAATCAACCGGATTGCTATCGTCCTGAAGAAGTGTTTGACGCTTTCTTTTGCTTTTGGCGTAGCCGCAACGCTCGTCTTAAGTTGTTCTGCGCCTCTGCGAAATCGGACTTGATACGAAGTGCCTCGGAAAAGCGCACTATCGCCTCATCGAGCCTCCCCTGCTCAGCTACTGCGATTCCCAGATTGTTATGCGCCTCCGCATAGTCAGGCTTGATTCGCAGAGCCTCGGAATATTGGGCAATGGCCCCCTTGAGACTTCCCTGTCGCGCCAGAGCAACTCCCAGGTTGTAGTGGGCTTCCGCGTAGTCGCGGTTGAGCCGAAGCGCCTCCGAGAAATGGTCAACGGCCGTATCAAGCTTCCCTTGTCCTGCCAGAGCAAGTCCCAGATTGTTATACGCCTCAGCCATGTCGGGGTCGATTCGCAGGGCTTCGGAATACTTGGCTATAGCCTCATCGAGCTTCCCTTGCCTGGCCAAAATAGTCCCCAGGTTGTCGTGTGCCATCGCAAAGTTGGGGTCGATTCGCAGCGCTTCAGAATAGTGTGCAATGGCCTCATCAAGCTTTCCTTGCCCGGCCAGAGCATTTCCTAGATTGTTGTGTGCCATATAGTTGATGGGATCCTTTTTGACACTGTCCGTCCAAAGCGTTTCACTATTCCTCCACACCTTGTTTCGCTGGAAAGTGAGGATGGAGAAGGTGAAGACGATAGTGGTCACAAGTCCCAGAAAAACAGAGAGCCTGTGAATCCTGTGCTGTTTTTCCACCAGCAAGTCATATAGACCAGATGAAAACCACAGAAACATACCTACCGCTGGTAAATAGAGGTAACGATCAGCCATCTTCGTAGATATGGGAATGACATTGAGGACCGGAGCCAAAAAAATAAAAAACCACCCCACACAGAAAAGACTCAGCTTTTTGCCTTGTCTTCCCTTTATCAGAAGAAATGCAAACAAGACAAGCAGCACCCCAATAGAGATCATGACCTTAGTTTCAAATACAGACAATGGCACACGCACTATGTATCTATTATTCAGCCAAAAAGGAAACATCAGGTTCTTGATGTAGTCAAAAAGCACCTGCAGCATGGTTAGCAAAGTGTAAACTGGATTATCCATGTAGTGGGCCTTAACGGCTGGTTTCTGACCTGATGAGAGCACATTCCACAGGATCACAAAGTGTAAAGTGCTCATTAGACCATAGGGAATGTAATAGAGATAACGGTCCCTCAGCGTTCTTATCACTTCAGTGCCTTTAGAACGACAATAGTCATACAGCAAAAACATACCTATGAGGCTCACACTCACCGGACTTGACAACAGTGAAAGGGCATACGCCACTACTGAAAACGAATAACAGAGGATGCCTTTTTGCTTCTTTTCAGAGCTTTGGATAAAGAAATAGAGCGACAGAAACGAAAAGAAAGCCAAGAGCCCGAACTTCCTGGAGGCGATCCATGCCACGGATTCAACATTTACAGGATGGACCACAAAAAGCAGCACTGAAACAAGGGCGACAAGCCTGTTTGATGCCTCAGATCGGTCGTAACAAATCTCATTCAAAACCTTGATCAGGACAAGATAGAGAATGATGGCCGACACTGTGTGGAGAAGGGTGTTTTCTATGTGATACCCTATGGGGTTGAGCTCCCAGAAATGATAATCGATTGCATAACTAAGAACCCTGACCGGTTGATAGGTATGGCCCGCACTGGGCGTGAAAATCTGAAGAATATTCTGGAAATCGAGTGAGCGGATGGCACGGTTTTCCACTACAAGACCTGGATCATCCCAATTGGTGAAGTCATTTCCCAGGGAGTTGGCATATACTATACCTGACAGAATCAGTATGAGGGAAATTGACAGGACAGAAAAACTCCTGTCCGATGAAAAATGGGACCCAATTAATCTCATTCGTTCTTGAAAACTCATTCGGATCTACTCAATGGAAATGAGCAATGCTCTCGTTGGCCGATTCATCTCAGGGCTCCCCTGCCTAGGACCTACTGCAGGTCCAAACCTACCTGCTTGGGACGAGTAAATAGACATTGGAAATGGCAAAGAGCCCGGGTGCCGAGTGGAGCATCGGTTTGAGGAGCTTTCTCACTATCCTGTGCCTCGGCGGAACGAGGACATCGAATCTCCTGTCTACAACTTCTAATCCTGCAGCCTGAAAAAGGCGCTTGGCAAGCCTGTCGTCAAAATAACGCACATGAGGGTCGTCGTAGCCCCCGAATGTCACCTTCCCAAAGATCAGACTCACGCGCCGCACAAGGTGAAACTCATTCGGAAGAGAAACAACAAGACAGCCGCCAACCGATAGGACTTCCTTCATCTTCATCAGAATGTTCAAGGGATCTGCAAGATGCTCCAGCACTTCAAGAGCGACCAAAACCTCGTATTCTCCGGGTAAAGACTGCTCAGTGATGTCTCGCAGTTCAGCCCGAAGGCCTTTGCCCCGGGCCATCTCCACGGCAACGGGTGAAATGTCCACCCCCGAAGCTTCGTAGCCCCGTGCATCGAATCTCGCCAAAGAGTGGCCGGGGCCGCACCCTATCTCGAACAAACGAGGCCGAAAGCCTTCTTTGGGCAAAATTGGCATATTTGCCTCGAGCAGTTCCAGCGCAAGGGTGGCCCGGACCTCGCTCCTAGCCAACAACCTGGACAAGTCCTGGCGCTTCCAGTAGTCATCATAGAAGGCTGCCAAATCAGTATTCAACGCCGAAGGCCCTCCAGAGGATTCCACCCATATACGTGATATGTTTGAAAAGCCCGTTCCTTTACGCCGATCCTGCCGGCCCGCGTGTAGAAAAGGCTCAAGCCACAGGCTATGCCAACGGTTGAACCGCGAGCCCGTACACCCCACCGCAGACAATCCATAATCCCTACGGACTCAAACGTCGTCCCCTTTCTCCATAAGATGTACGATCTTCTCGGCGGCCCTTCCATCGCCATAAGCATCCTGTATTTCTGAACCGGGCCTCACATCCTTCACTGCTCTCACAATGCGTTCGGAGTCAGTCCCCACAAGAACATTCCATCCCGACTGAACGGTCTCCACCCATTCGGTTTCATACCTGAGGGTAACACACGGTACCTTCGACCAATACGCCTCCTTCTGAACGCCGCCGGAGTCTGTCAGAATAACCTGGGCATGTCTTTCCAATGTAAGCATATCCAAGTATGAAACCGGGGCGATCAACTGTACGCGCTTCAAAACTATGTGCGTTGACTCCAACTTTTGGCGAGTGCGCGGATGCAATGGCAAAACAACAGGCAGTTCGTTTTCGGCGATCATTTCTAAGGCACGGAAGATTCCGCGCAGCTTGACCGGGCTATCAGTATTCTCCGCGCGATGAACGGTTGCCAGTGCATAGGGTCGTCCGATGAGGTCTAGAGTTTTCAAGATACGCAGTCGAGCATCAGCTAAATTCAAATTGTGCAGTACAGAATCGAACATGACGTCACCAACCAGATGCACACCACGGGTAACGCCCTCGCGTTCAAGATTGGCCACGGCCGATCTTGTGGGGCACAGCAGCAAGTCTGCCACTCGATCTGTCACCACCCGGTTGTGCTCTTCCGCCATTTCCGGATTGTAGGAACGTAGGCCTGCCTCGACATGGGCAAGAGGAATCCGCATTTTGCAAGCGGCTAGCGCGCCGGCAAGGGTAGAGTTAGTATCTCCGTACACCAGGACGAAATCCGGACGCTGGTCCATCAAGACCTCCTCAGTCTTTATGAGCATCTGCCCGGTCTGCCAGCCATGGGGTCCTGAACCTACCTCAAGGTTTACCGCAGGTTCGGGGATGTCTAGCTCGTCAAAGAAGATTCTCGACATTTCAAAATCGTAGTGCTGTCCGGTATGAATGAGAAACTCACAATGACCAGCCTTTCGCAGAGCCTTACTTAGCGCAGTGGCCTTTATGAACTGGGGCCTGGTCCCAACGATCGTGACTATTCTCACGAGTCTATTTGGCCTCGACTGACGGAGAAGGGCTATGAAGGATAAGTTGTGCTTTAGGGTCTGTCATCGAATTTCCTTTCGAAATGCCCTCATCAACCGACCCATTCCCAGATACCAACCCGACCCGAGACCTATGACCAAGGGCAAAAAGGACCATATGAGTCGATCAACAGCCGCAAATGCCATACTGACAGACAGCGGCGTTTCCATTCGCGCCAAGAACGCAATGATAGATGCATCCTTCACGCCAATACCCATAGGCAAGAACGACAGGAGTCCTGCCAACAGCGATGAAAAATAGGCAAAGGAAAATTCGGCCAAGTCGCAGACACCGCCCAACCCGCCGACCAACAACCAACCAGCAAACACAGTCATCAGAAGTCTTGTGGCTGACAGCACAATGGCAACTACCAATGTCCTAGTAGATATACCGGTCACATCCGGTAACAACCGCCTGATCCAAGCAGGTCGATTCGGAATCTTTGAGGGCAGTTTGCAAGCAAAGGTCATCAGGCCGGCAAAACAGGCAACAATGGCGACAGTCGCGGCAATTCCTGCGAAAGGAGAAACATAGCTCCACGCGGAGAGTCCAGTGACCATGGCAATCATCATGACCACGTCCAGGCCTGTAGTTGTCGCCACAGCGCCAACCCCTACAGCGTAAGGGATTCCCATGATCTTTTTGAACAGGAAGACTCTGACTGGTATCCCGATTTTCATTGGACCGGCATAATTAACGGAATGTGATGCAAAAAGGACAAGGGAGAGCCTGAATAAAGAGGAACTTCCCAGATTTCCATACAGAATAAGCGAGAAATAGAGGATGGTTATTAGTTGTACGAAGACGAACAGGATAATTAAGACGAGCCAGATACGAAGTTTAAGACTGTGAATCGCGGCCAATTCAAATCTGGGGACAACATCTAACAAGTACACGACGGAGACCGAAAGAAGAACGAGCGCAATGATCGTTTTCACAATGCCACGGACAGTCAATTTGGCCTCTCACTGGACGTGGAACAACCTTCATTTAGCCGTCCACGGATTTTTTTCACCAGACGCCGCGACAACCCCCCTGTGTTTGATCAGTTCGCTGTAAACGGACTTCAGCTTTGAGACAACTTGGCGTTTGCTCAGCTTTTTTTCCGCAAAGGCGTTGCCATTGGCTCCAAGGCGAAATCGCAGGGGGTCATTCTTCAACAGCAGGAGAATCTTCTTCGCGTACCCGTCCGTATCGTCGGGTGTGACCATATAGCCGGTTTTTCCTTCATGCACAAGGTCGGGAACACCTCCAACGCGACTGGCAACCACGGGCAGCCCAGCACTCATGGCCTCCATGATTGCCACGGGCAGGCCCTCATGCTCACTGCAGTGCACAAAGAGGTCGGCACGCTGCATCATCAGCAGCACCTTTTCATGGGGCAAAGGTCCCAGAAATCGTACATGTTGTTTGATGCCCAGCCTGGCAGCCAGTGCCTCAAGTTGGGGACGCAAGTGGCCGTCGCCCACAATGTCCAGACGGCAATCCGGAAACTCCCGCACAATCTTATTCATGGCCCCTATTATCGTATCCACCCGTTTTGGAGGGGTTAGATTGCCCACATAAAGGAGTGACTTTTTTCTCTCCTTGGTGTGTGGCTTTCCATTATGCCGTCCATGTAGCACAGGCATTTGAACGCCCACGGGGCCGTGGATTACCGTGCACCTGTCCTGCGACAAACCAAGCTGAAATGCCTTCTGTTTCAGAGCGCTGCTGACCGCAATCATCCTGTCAATGTTCTTCAGCGTCAGTCGAACAAGCAATCGTGTCAAACCGTGTCTCGGTGCGAGATTCAGGTCTGAACCGGCGGCAGTGGCAACTATCGGTCGTCTTGTCAAACGTCCACTGATCATGCCAATTAGGCCACCAGGCACTACCCAGTACGCATGTATGAGACGAGCCTTGTATTTCAGAACAGTCACTACACACTTCAGAATGCCCAGCAAAACCAGTGATCCAAGGAGGAGTACTGGAGTGCCTTTCAATTCACCCAGCTGTATTCCTTTCCGCCATCCCCAGTATGAGAAGCGATGCACATGAAGGTCTTTTGATGTCTCTTTCTGGGTGGTGCCTGGGCGCCTGGCCGTGACGATATGGACCTCGAACCCCTGCCTGACCAATTCTACAGCCATATCACGAACAAATACCCCCTTGTAATCTTCATCATTACGCGGGTAGAGATGAGCAACCAAACAAATTCTTGGCTTGTACATTAGACCCTGAAGAGGACATCTGGTTCTTTCGAAGGTGCGTTCAAGAAGCCGGAGTCAGTTTTTTTTCAAAAGGTTGATCTGCTTCTGCAATTTATAGAGTTCGTTTCTCAGATGGATATTTTGGCATGCTACAAAGGCAAAACAGAAGAACTGACTCCCCATGATCAACATAATAATCATCAAAGGGATCAAAGGTCTGCTTGGATTCAGTTCTCCAAAATACCTGAGCCAGGCTACGTAGAGACCAATCACAAGACCTGCCAAAATCAGGGACAATCCCACCGCACCAAACAACAAAATGGGTCTTTCAAAGATTGAAAAAACCAAATGTCTGACAGATGTTCTCCGGAAGTGGAACTTTGATTTTCCCGTCCTTCTGCTGGACAAAGTCGCCGGGATTTCCTTCACTCTGTATCCCATGGCGCAAACCTTAGAAAGAATGTCCAAGTGGATTTCTTTGCCATCTGAATCCAATTCCAGTGCATCAAGGACTTCTTTCTTGTAACCTCTCAGAATGCAGGTACTGGTCTTGAAAGACTGAGGAAATGTGTATTCAAGTACTTTGTTGCCGATCTTGCTCACTATGAGTCTGATGGGGTTGACACCGACTACCCGTCCCCCATCCATGTAAGCGCTGCCCAAAACAACGTCGTTCATCTGCTGCTCATCTTTGAGCTCATCGTAAATCCTCAAGATATGAGACGGGTCATAGCTCAGATCAAAATCGATCGTAACAACATACTTGCCCCGTGCGTTTTCAAAGCCGGTTCTCAAGGCCTTGCCCCGGCCGCAGTTTTCGGGGTACGAAATAACGCGCAAGTTCTCCGTTTTGCTTTCCAAATCACGGGCAATTGGCAGAGTTTCATCGTCGCTACCATCGTTCACTAACAACAGCTCCCACCTCTTGTCAAAACGTTCTAAGGTGTTCCTAATCTTGGATACAGTATTTTCGACGTTTTGAGCTTCGTTATACATGGGTGCAAGAACAGTAAGTTCGACCTCGCCAGACATTTCCGTTTTCTTGTCCTCACCGTTCATGTTACCTCTTCCTTTGCCTGACGCGAAACTGTGAGATCTTTGCAAAAAATCCCCTTTTGCCCGATCTCTGTGTCAGGCACATCCCGATTTATCGGGACTCAAAATACTCAAGGTATTCCTACGGTTAAAATCTTCGCCTTTGACTCCGGGCATCCATGCCCCTCGCCCTTAAGGGCAACCTGACGGTTGTCCAATTCCGCTGTCCTGCGGAATTGCCTTGACCTTGAACACAATTGAACGTTTTGCCAAGGTCTCACTGTATCACGGCACGTCCAGTAAATCAGGGGCGTTGCTTTCCCAACAAAGGCCATACTGTGCTGCAGCAACCCCAGGGGTGTATGGAAAGATAGTCGATACAAACAAAAAACCATCTGACCCGTCCAGAATGGGACTGAACATGCAATGCAGAGCTCGCTACGAAAACCCCATCCGTGCAAACCAGGGGCACTTGAAACGGCACCAGGTTGAAGATTGCAGGACAATCGCTGTTATTGTACTAAATTGCAGCAGATATTACAACGGCCCATGAGTTGAATCTTGTTTTTTGAAGACCAGGTCCGAAGGCCACATTACCCGATCACCAAAACGGCACCTCTACTATAAGCCTGCAGCGAAATCCACAAGGTCTTCAAACTGCTGCTTTCCAAGGGAAAAATCACAGAAGACCTGATCGACATGCTCAAGGCCTGGCGCCATTCTGGTTTGCGCCTTGCGGCTTGAAAAGAGGCAACGTTTTTTGTGGTCCAAGAATTTACTCAAGGGAATAAAAAGCCATGGAAAACCTGGCTCGATATATTATTCGGGCCTCTTTCTCCCAGGAACGGATGACATACGTGAAGGAAGAATCAAGAGTCGTTTATGAATCAAAGGACGCTAAGCCCCAAAAAGTCTTTGATGCCCTGGAATGGCCTTGCCCTGTTAAATGATTGTCACATTACATCTATCCTCCTTTCACTGCCCAGCCATAATCGAACGAATCAGATGAGATCGAATTCTCCTATTTAACAGGGTGAACGGCCATGTGCTCCCATGTCCCCAACAAGGGAGAACAAATGGTCAGATATTATGGGTATTACAGCAACGTTTCTCGGGGACAACGCAAGAAGCAAAACCAGGATGGGTTGATACCCTGTATTCTCGAACCGGAGGAACCATCTAAGGAGTATCGTAAGAATTGGGCAAGACTGATACAAAAAATTTACGAAGTAGATCCCCTAACATGCCCCAAATGTCAGGGACGAATGAGAATCATCAGCTTTATAGAGGATGACGAGATCATCCAAAGAATACTGAAGCATCTTGGTTTGTGGTTTGTGAAACGCAAAGTTCCACCCAGAGCCATTTCCCCACCTTCCGAATCTTACATAGACCACTCGGATTCTCAAATGCCTCCGTCCGGAGAGTATCACCACATAGACCCCGATTATCCGATTGATATGTACGCCTCCTACCACGAAAAAGCCAGTTCTTATCAGTCTATCAGTTTTATTTCCGGACGAGGTGCCTTACCGCGCTTTATACGCCAAAGAACGGAGCTTCTCATAGCCAAAAAGCTCGTCCCTGACCATTGAGCCTTCCTTGATCTCTACTTGAAAGCCCTGTTCTATAGCAGCTACCACGGTTTCCTTGACTTGATCCCACAAAGGTCTTTTCCCGGTCTCCTGTTGCACAGACGTCAAAGGTTCTACCACCTTGTCCCGGATCTCGGGCGGCACCCATACCACGCGCAAGAAGTCTCGCGTATCCAGAGGTCCCAGAAAGACCACTGCATTTATCAGCCCCATGCCTTCCACCTCAGAGATAACAAAAGTGGCGATTTTGTCCCCCCGCAGCCGGATGCTCCCCCGGTGCTTGTACCAGGCCTCCTTGACCCCCAGGTCCCCTATGATCTTCAACAGGATGTGACCCATCTTCTGATAAGCCCCATCTATGTCCTTGATAAGATCCCCCTGGAGGATTAACTGTATGAAGGCCGTACTTTCAGGGTGGGCAAAGAGCAGATTGCGCTCCCCGGTCAGGATCACCTGCTCCAGGTCTGGCAGCTCCGGCCGGATCTCATTGATCATGGGGGCAAAGTTGGTCAAGGCAATGAGGCATTTGGCACCAGAGTCTTTAAGGATGTGCAGGATTTCTCCGCCTTTATACAGGGTGTTGAAGGGCACGGCTACCGCCCCGAGCTTCAACGTGCCGACAAGGGTATAAACAGACTCCGGGATGTTCGGAAGCATGATGGCGATCCTGTCTCCTTTTTTTACACCCAGCCCCTGGAGACCGTTGGCCACCCGATTGGCCCGGAGGTTCAGTTCCTTATATGTTATGGCCTCCCCTTCAAAGCGAAGTGCCACCAAGTCAGGAGAGGATGCTGTCCACGTTTCAATCGACTGAACCAGGCCCAATCTCTTTTTGTTCGATTTTGCGCTCATCCCGGTAATCGTCTGTGAGTTCCTTTTTCAGGACTTTGCCCGTCACACTCATGGGGAGGATCCCCATGAAAAAGATCTCATCCGGCACCTTGAAGTTTGACAAGGACTGTTTGCAATGGCTGACAAGCTCCCTTGCCGAAACCTCTCCCCTCGTTGTGACAAAGGCGACAATCTCCTCCCGTTCCCCCTTTCTTCTACCAATGACCGCAGCCTCCTTTACCACTGGATGAGTCAGGAGAATATCCTCCACCTCCCTCGGGGAGATATTGAGTCCTCCCTTGATGATGATTTCCTTCTTGCGATCTGTGACAAAGAAGTAGCCATCCTGGTCCTGATATCCTATATCACCGGTGAGAAACCAGCCGCCCCTGAAGGCCTCTTCCGTATCTTGCGGAAGGTTGTAATAACCTGCGGTGACTCCTTCTCCTCTTATGGCGATCTCTCCCACCTCCCCTAACGCAAGTTCTTTGCCATCGCCATCCACGACCTTCATTTCAAACCCGGGAAGAGGCACACCAATAGAGCCTGCCTTGCAAACACCATCCGGGGGGGTGAGGCAACAGGCGGCTACGGTTTCAGTCAGGCCGTACCCTTCAAGGACCCGGCATCCTGAACACCTTTCAAAGGCTTCAATCATCTCTTTGGGCAACGGAGCTGCCCCTGAAAGACACAATCGGAGGGTATCAGGCAGGCGCACCTTTTTCCGTTCGAGCAGCGTGAGGAGGTGGCCAAACATGGTGGGGATAGCGATCATCAGTGTTGGACGACTCTCCATGATGGTTCTTAGCAAGTTGCCAGGACTATATTGGGGGACCAGGACGATGCTTGCCCCGTGAATCAACCCTGTATGGAGGACGTTTGAAAGCCCGAACACATGAAAGAAAGGGAGGACCCCGATAATTTTGTCTTTTGGAGTTACATCCAGCGCCTGTTCCGTAGATTGCTGCTCGCACAAGAAATTCTTGATTGTGAGCTTCACCCCTTTGGGTCGGCCTGTGGTGCCCGAGGTGTAGAGGATACAGGCCATGTCTTCAGGGGTCGTGGAGACGGGGACAAATTCGTCGCTAGCATTGAGCATCATTTCTTCAAAGTTAATTGTTTCTGCCGGACGCAGGCTCGCTCTGCCTGACCTCGGCTGGTATGCCACATCCACATCATGCTCGGATGCTGCCTCGTGGTCTACTGCAACATCCACACCTGCTAATATCCCCTTCCGGCCTACCCCTTGAATGATCACAGTGCCTGCTGTGACGCTGGAGGCGAGCAGGTAACGCCCGGCGATCCGGCCTTCTACAACGGCCCCCGGCAAGGCCATGACGTCGGCCACATCCCCATCGGGCTTAAAGATAAGCCGCCATTGCCCTTTACGCCTTTTTCGAGAGAAAATCTTCCACTTCATCAAAAAACACCCGAATCACCACGTCACCAGGTGGACTGGTGACTAAGCTTATCACCACAAAGAGTGTAACATTGATCAGAAGTGTGGGGATGGCCGGATGGAGGCCAAACAACACAGGCTGATAGACAAACCCAACAATTAGGTAGAGCGTGCCGGCAACGATCCCGGTTACTGCCCCCTCCTTGGTAGCTCTTTTCCAGAGAATACCCCCGACTAGAGACGGCCCCCACTGGGCAAACCCTGGAATCGCAATTCCCAACAGGTATTGAGCCAGCTCAACAGGATACCAGAAGGCAATGACCATGCTCAGCAAGAGAATACCAATGACCGAAACCTTGGTCGTCCGGATGAGAAATTGGTCGCTGCCCCCGGGGACAAAGAGACCGTGGATGACGTCCCTGGCCACGATAATGCTCGACGTCATGAGCTGAACTGCGGCAGTGGAAATGGCTGCTGCAATGACGCCCATGAGCACAAACACCGAAAACCACGAAGGGAGATACCTGGTTACAATCATTTGCACAATGTTGTCTGCATCCTTGCCTGAAACAGGCGGGACCAGAGTGCCTGGCATGTGACTGATGGCAGGTGCCACCAGAGAACCCCAGATAAAGGGAATCGTGTAAAAGAGCATGCCGGCTACGATAAGGGCCAGGGCAGGCATCCACTTGAATATGGTTTTATCCTGGGCAGTCATGGTGCTGATGACGATGTGAGGCCAGGTAAAGGCCAATGCTCCGACCAAGAACACAATAGAGGTAACAGCCGGCCTGAACAACCCCTCAGGGCCGGGTGTGGTGAGAAGGGCAGGCTCTTTGCTCTGAAGAATCTCCACAGCCCCTGAAAGGCCTTCTGGAAAGACCCTGACTATGACAAAGATGAGGGATCCCAGGAAAGCAACCGTGTAAACCAGACCAAGGAGCACATTGACCCACGCTGTAATGCGCATGCCGCCCAGAAAAACAATGAGAATCAGAAGCAAGGAGATGTAAAGGATGCCCACAACAGGCGGAACCCCAAGCAAAGCCTTCAGCCCCAGGCCCACACCCAGAGACTGATCAGCAATGTAGGGAATAATCGAACCAAGAAGCACCACGGAGATGATGAGTCTTAGCCCCGGTGACTCATACCTGGCGGCCATGGCCTCAATGGGCGACAAGAATCGATTCAACCGGCACACTGCCCAAAGCCGTGGACCAATGAACATGTACAGAATGACAAAGCCTGCAACGCAGCCCCATATGAAATATACAAACCCAGGCCCGTGCTGGTACAGGATGCTCGGATAGGCATAAAAGGTCCATACACTTGAGATGGCAAAGAGGGCAAAGAAAAACATGACCGCAATGCCGATACCCCTGCCTGCAAGCATGTAGTCTTCCGCTGTCTTAGCCGAAACCTTGTAACCGTACACGGCCATGAGCAGGACCACCACACCAAAGGCAGCTAAAACAATGATTATCATCATGGGCTTTAATCCTGGTTTCGGCCAAGGTATTTGAAGTATTTTTTCAAGGGCTGTTTCCTGGCGTATTGAGTGCCTAAAGTGAACTAAAGTGAACTAAAGTGAACTAAAGTGCCTAAAGTTAATAAGGATAAAAAGCAATTCTTAGCTTCGGGTAGTGTTTTCGACATACAAAAGGTTTCTTCAAGTCCTCAACTTTAGCTCACTTTAGGCACTTTAGGCATTTTAGCTCACTTGATCTAGGTCCTATCTATTCAGCCTAAACGATGACCATCCCCTCATCATGTCTCCCGTCACACCCCCGAATCATCGAAACGGCCAATACTTAAAAAAATAGACAAGATAGGCACAAAGCCAGATCAGCAGGAAAATAATGCCGGCTGCAAATGGCAGGCTGATCCATCCCATGATAATCACCGGTCTGGAAAATAAAGGGGTGACTGCAAATAGCCCCACGACAGATAGAAACAGGACCAGTAGGAAAATCCGGCCTGCCCGATGTGAAAATGCTTCTCTCAAGACATCCTCCTTCAATGCGCCCATATATAAAATCGCTTCGCGATTTTATAACATGTTTATATCACATACTTTCTTGGACGTCCTCATGTCAAGTTATAAAATCGCTCCGCGATTTTATATAACGCGGCTACGCCGCTCAAAAAGGAAATTCCTATACAATCAAGTTATTAAGTCGGCCCACAATTTTATGTAATCCGCTGCCATCTTTGTTTTTTGACAGTGAAAAAGCCTCCTTTAGCGTCAGGTGGCACCAAATTTGCTAAATCTTCTTTGGTCAGTCCACTATTTTTTCAACAAGTCATAAAATCGCTTCGCGATTTTATACAACGCGGCCTCCGGCCCGGAGGGCCTACGCCCCGGAGGGCTTCGCCGCTCAAAAAACGAAGTTCCTACACTATCAAGTTGCCGGGGGCTGCCCTTACTCGGTACAAGGTCGTTATGCAGAAGAAATACATCATTGTTGTCGCCATTGTCGTTGTCTTGTGGGGCGGATTCATGGTCTATCGACACCACAAAAAGAAAGAGGATACGGGTGCATACAGTCAAAAGGCGAGCAACCAGATCACGGAGATTGCAAAGAAAAGCCCGAGGGCCGGGTTAGTTCTGATTGGAAGGGCGATAGAGAGGTATTACAAGGAAAATAATGCATACCCGTCCAGCCTCCAAGAGCTTTGCCCCAAGTATTTGGCTAACAAGTCGGTCATTGAGCAGCTTGACTTGCACTATGAACCAACAAGTGATGATTTCTTCCTGAGCACGACCTTCATCCTGGACAACAGAAGAATCGTCGCCCACATAGACAAAGACCTAAGGCCCCAGACCGAAACAGGTGTCATGGTTGCCACCCCAACCGCCATTCCCAAAGCGAAAGAGGTCAAAAAACCCGATGAGCTTGCCCCTCAAAAGCCTGAACCATCGGCCCAAACAAGACTTGCCCTGGCTGGAGAGAGGTTTCTGAAAATGCTGCGCCGAAGACAAATGGACGTAACCTCTGTATCTTTGCTTGAAAGGAATGAAGCAAGAATCATTTCTACTGTTCAGCCTGAAATTGTTTTGATTAGCGAGCCTGAAACAGGTTCAGGTGTGGAATTCGAACTTAGCTACAGATACCTGGTGTGGAAAGACAAAAATGGCGTCTTGGGTTTTAGCAATACTCAGTACCCTGATGCAGATAGGCTATCCATATGTGCCGTTGGCAGATGGTACAACGTAAAGATCCCTTTGCCAAAAGGCCAAGAGACTATCGACACAGAGACTGAAACTGCAAAAAGGAAAAAAGATCCTGAAATGATCGCCGCAAGCCTTGACCGCCACTACCTGGTATGGAAGGACAAGCACGGGACTCTCGGTTTCGGAAATCTTCAGTATCCTGAAAGAGACCCTGTATCTGCCTTCCAAGCCGACGGTTGGATCAGCACCGAAAGGCCTCCCCTTGTCACGGAAACCGGCCTTGATGAAGACCATGGCCTCCAGGAAGGCAAATCGCGTGAAAAAATCGCTTCAGACCTTAGCACCCGCTGCTTGGTCTGGAAAGATCAACACGGCACTCTAGGTTTCGGCAATGTTCAGTATCCTGAAATAAGTAACACTTCCCATATCCATGTCAATGGAAGCTGGGAACCGGTGGCTAATTAACTCCAGCCAGCCTCTTTGCCTGAGATAAGGAGGGGGATATGTTAAAGACACTGAAAAACAGCGAGGGTTTTACCATGATAGAGCTCTTCATGGTATTCGCTGTACTTGGCATCCTGGCACAGATCTCTTTGACCTTCATGATCGATTTAAGATCAAGGTCTTCTGACGTCACGGCCCTGTCGGATGGTAAGAACCTGGTGACCATGGTCAGGAATAACTTCATTGCCCGGGACGATGTTGACTACACACATAATCCGGGTGATGGGCCTGACATAGGTACCGTCCTTACTGATGGAGGTGCCAGGCCACCAGTCTTTGTATTGTCTCCTGGTGTGGAAGCGGAAATCACAGGTAAGAGCGATCCTAATGACCCAGGTGCAGGTCTTGTTGTTGCGACTCTCTACCATCAGAGCGGCACGAAGATGGGCCCGCCGAGTGCGAGTGGTAGGAGGGAGTTCTTCTTCGTCGTTGACGAATTGGGAGAGGATACACTTGCTACATTCTAAAGTCAGCGAGATCCCGCAATCTGGTGACACTGCTACTGACAAACACTATCTATTCCTTCATACCCCTTCCTCTCCTTCACACCCGTGTGACGTTTTGTGCCACCTTCGGTGACTTTTTTTGGCACTCTAAAGAACACGGTTCTCTTAAGGCGTGAACTTAGGGGCTTCTCCACAATAAGTAGCTGATATCGCGGCAGATAAACTTTTCCTTGACAATCGATCAACCTGTGGGGAATAAATCTGTGTCAAGATGACAACCTGAGAGTATAGAAATTTCCTTTTTAAGCGGCGAAGCCGCGTTATATAAAATCGCGAAGCGATTTTATGACTTGAGGAGGTCAAAATGATCGCTGGTCTTGTGCGCAAAAATCGAAGTTATAGAAGATTCCACCAGGAGGTTTCCATAGAGTACGAAACCCTGAAAGAACTTGCGGGCCTTACCCGCTACTGTGCTTCGGCCGCTAATCTCCAGCCTCTAAAGTATATCCTTTCACGGGCCCCTGAAAAAAATGCTCTCATTTTCAAGCACATTGCATGGGCGGGATATTTGAAGGAGTGGAAAGGTCCGCCAGAGGGTGAAAGGCCCTCTGCTTACATCATCGTCCTCGGCGACACGACCATTGCCAAGTCATTCGGCTGTGATCACGGCATTGCAAGCCAGACGATTCTCCTGGGTGCAACCGAAAAGGGTCTGGGGGGATGCATGATCGGTTCGGTCAAGCGCAAGGAACTCAGCCAAGCACTTGCCATCCCGGGGCACCTGGAAATCTTGCTCGTAATTGCCCTTGGCAAACCCAAAGAAACAGTTGTGATTGAAACCGTGGGGCCTGACGGAAACATTAAGTACTGGCGCGACAGCCAGGATGTTCACCACGTACCGAAGCGATCCCTTGAGGAGATAATTGTGGTTTCAGGGCCACGTCATTTAAAGAGGTAACGCCTTGAAGTAGCAAATTTATTCGCTTAATCAATATTTGTTAAATCCGAATCTCGAAGCACGAAATCCCTGGCCCAGACCTGACTTACATGGGCAGCAGAATCATCCAGGCATGTCGCGCCAGGGCAGGCCGAAACAAATACGAATGCTCTAAATCCTAAATTCAAAACAAAGAATATCTTCCGAAGTTTCAAATAGATATTGCATCAATTCCGTAAATGTTTTGGTCATTTGATATTCGGATTTTGAAATTGCCCGCCCTGGCGCGACGTCCGCGAAACAAGCTGTTGCCCTTGAAAATCCAGGTCTGGGCCAGGGTT
>JAUWXF010000148.1 GCA_030616475.1 Desulfobacterales bacterium | reverse complement strand
TTCAGGGCACATGTAGGTTTCAGGTGTCAGTGTTCAGGTGTCAGGAAAGTAAAACGGCAGTGCTGAAACCTGATTGTCCCTGACACCTTCATATGTCCTGACACCTGACACCTGACACCTGACACCTGACACCTCAATCCTCGGGTATGGGCCAGCCTTGAGGGAGGGGTTCATCGTTGTCACTGCATTCTCCCCCTGGCCCAGACCGGGTTTTTCTTCCGGAGGCATTATCCAACTTCTGTCGCGCCAGGGCGGGCCTGAAACCCGAAACCCGAAACCTGAAACCTGTGGAATATATATATCTTTTTATAGATTCTCAAAATTAACAAAAGTCTATCCCTATTAAGCGAATGATAAGTTATGTTCGGTCATATTCAAGTTACCTGTCATTTTCTTCCGAAATCATCCTCCAGCCGTTCAATATCATCTTCTCCAAAATAATCACCAGTCTGAATCTCAATAAAGGCCATGTCCTCGGTGCCAGGGTTCATGATGCGGTGGACCGCCCTGCGTGGAATATCAACCGATTGACCACCCTTGAGGTGTAGCTCCTCATCATCCCGCGTCACGATTGCTTCACCATTCAAGATGTACCAGTGCTCCGATCGGCGGCGGTGTCGCTGGAGACTCAACCGCTTACCGGGATAAACAATGATGCGCTTGACCTTGTGGTCCGGCTCATCCGCAAGCACCTGGTAGTAGCCCCATGGACGATGGTCTTCTTCCATGTCTTTAATCATGATAGATTACTTTCATCCCATAAGAACTTCTTGGTCGAAGAGCCTGGCACAAGGATGGGCCAAATCGAGACCTTTGCATAACCCCTTTTCACTCCTTTGTATGAACTTTTTGACCCATCTACGGGCTTGCTCACTAAATCCTAAAAACTCGGCCCAAGGGCCTCAAACAGTTTAGGATTTGCCCACTGGCGTGGGTCGTTCGCTTCGCCCGGATGGGTACCCCAAAAAGTTCATGATAGCCGCTCAAAGGTGTTGTGCAAAGGTCTCAAATCCTACACGATTGTGGTTAAGCGGAGGAACAGAATGGAATTGTCTCAACTATCGAGGATCTCTCTTATCCTTTGAGACACCTGACTCATATTGAAGGGCTTCTGAATAAAGCCATCACAACCACGGTCCAGTATCTCGCTCGCCTGGCCGTTTATGCTGTATCCGCTTGAAAGGAGCACCTTTATGTCCGGGTTGATCTCCTTCATGCGGTCATAGGCTTCACCACCACCCATGTCCGGCATGATCATGTCCAGGATGACCAGGGCAACCTTGTCCTTGTTCTTCTCATAGACCTCTATGGCTTCTTTGCCGTTTCTGGCCAACAGGACCTCGTAGCCCGCGGCTCTTAGCATGTCCTGGCCAACATCAATAATCATATCCTCATCATCTACAAGCAGAATCGTCTCGTGTCCCTGCTGAATCTCTTTCTCTCCGGCCTCTGGCCTCTGCTCGCCCTCCGAGGCGTAGTCCGCCGCAGGCGGACGGAGGCTCACCACTGCTTCCACTGCTGGCAGGTAAATGGTAAAGGTGGTTCCCCTACCCTTTTCACTGCAAATGTTGATGATGCCGCCATGATTATTGATGATACCATAAGCAGAGGCAAGACCCAGGCCCGTACCCCTGCCCATCTCCTTGGTGGTAAAAAAGGGCTCAAATATCCGCTGTTGGGTCTTTTCGTCCATGCCAACGCCGGTGTCGGTCACAGATACCTCCACGTAGTTGCCAGGCTTTGCCCCAAAAGGACTCACATACTTCTCATCAAGCCTCACATTTTCTGTTTGAAGGTATAAGTCCCCGCCTCCTGGCATGGCCTGCCAGGCGTTGACATAAAGGTTTAACAGTACCTGCTCGATCTGTCCCCGGTCTACTTCTACCGTCCAGATGTCCTTCTGATATTTTCTGTGAACCCTGATCTCCTTTTTGGTGCGGCCAAACATCTCAAAACTCTTCTCGATGAGCTCGTTAATATCCGTGGGTCTGACCTCGTACTTGCCACCCCTGGCAAAACCTAAAAGCTGCCTGGTCAGATCTGACCCCCTTTTAACCAAATCCTCTACCCCCTTGATGTGTTCAAAATTGGGATGGTCAGAATCGATATCCAGAAACATCAAAGAGGTGTGCCCCTGGATACCCATGAGCAGGTTGTTAAAGTCATGGGCAATACCACCAGCAAGGGTTCCAATGGCCTCCATCTTCTGGGCTTGTAGCAATTGGGCTTCAAGGCGCTTGCGATCCGTGATATCTCTTGCCACCCCATAAGTTCCCATAAAAGCTTTCTCTTTCTGGTCAACAGGTCTATCATACATCCCCATGGACTTTAATTCCACCGCCAAAATTTCCTTGTGGCCATCGTGTTGCTGAAGACATTTCAGGTTTAATTCCACACCCGTCGTGGCACGTCCACCGGTTCTCCTCTCGTTGAAAATGTTTTTCGCTTTATCCATATCCTCTTCAAAGACAATGGAGGTATAATGTTTACCAATCAACTGGTCGCTTTTGTAGCCAAGTAGAGACTCGACAGCACCATTTATGAATGTAAATTCCCCATCATGATCGAGGGTATAAATTATATCCGGGGAGGCATTGATCAAATATTGGCATCGCTTTTCTGTTAGCTCGAGTCTTACGTTGATAAGTTCATTTTCCTTCTTCAACTTATTATGATTAAGGGCATTTTTCACTCTTGTTAATAATTGCTCAAAATCAAAGGGCTTTCTAAAATAATCGTAGGCCCCTCTCCTCAAGGATTCTACGGCTGAGTCTACGGAAACGTGCCCTGTCATAACGATGACCAGGGTCTCTGGATTTTGGCTGTTTATATAGTCCATGATCTGGTGACCAGTCATGTCCGGCATAACAATGTCCAGAAGAACAAGATCAAAGCTATCCCTGGAGAGACATTCTATCGCTTCTTTGCCACTGTAACCTGTTTGCGCCTCATAGCCCTCCCTGCTTAACAAGATCTTGAGGCTATCGCACATACGAGATTCATCATCCACTATCAAGATCTTAGGCACATGAGACATTGCGACCTCCACAAGTTATAAAATCGCTCTGCGATTTTATAAAGTTAGTAAGTCTGCTTTTTCCCTGTTGGCAAAACTATTCTAAAGGTTGTTCCCGTTGCCTGGTCACTTTCACAGGTCATGGTTCCATTTAATTCCGTGATAATGCTATATGTAATAGACAAACCCAATCCGGCATGTCCCTCCCCCTTTGAGCTAACGAACGGTTCAAACAGCCTCGACTTTATGCTATCAGGGATTCCAGGTCCGTCATCACTGATGGTAATCTCCACATATGGTTGATCCTCTTTTGCGTCCTTCTTTGATGGGCCATTGGGGACACATCGAGTGTTGATATGAAAATTTCCTCCCTTGGGCATAGCCTCAACCGCATTCTTAATAAGGTTAACAAAAACCTGTTTCAGACCGTTTTTGTTCGTCATAAGGGCGGGCAAGGAAGGCTCCAGGTTAAGGTGGGCCTTGATACCAGACCGCAACAGGAGAGATTGACGTACAATCTTGATGAGTTCCGATATCAGGGTGTTTATATCAACAAGTTCCTTTTGCTGCACTCTGGGTTCGGAAAAATCAGATAACTCACGAACAATGACGGAAACACGATCGATTTCTTCGTTGATTATCCTTATTTCTTCTTGAGCAGGACTATCCTTAGCCAGCTTAAGCCCAAGAATCTTGAGGTAATTCTTTATGATACCTAAGGGATTGCTCACTTCGTGGGCCACTTTTCTGGCTACGTCTGACGAAGCTGTCAAGCGCTCAGACTGAATCAATCTTGCTTGAGTTTGTCTCACATTTTCAGCATCCACGGCTGAAGCCACCTGGTTGGAAAAAATGGTCAAGAGGTTTATCTCCCCATACAAATTGGGAACTTGCGGTTCATCTACACCAAGAACTATCACACCGATAAACTGCTTGTGGGCCACCATGGGAAGGCACAACATACCGTCTTTTCCAATTAAGCGAATGATCTGGTTGTCCGTAATACTAAGATCGACTTTTGTCACACGGCCAAAAGAGTCCAGAGGTGTTCCCTGAGAAAGAGACTTTGCCACGAGACATTTTTTTGCTTCGACGGGAATGACTAATTCCTTGATCAGCACATCTTGAGCCGACCCCATACCACCTTTCCCAACCAGCACATCTTTTTCCCGGTCATACAGCAAAAAGACTACACTGCGAACATCAAATAAGACCTGAAGACCTTGCTTGACAACCTTCAGTATAGACTCTTCTCCATGGGCTTCTAACAGATTCTGAAGCGTGGCTTGAAGTAGAGAAATGTCTCTGACCGCACGCACCAGATCTTTTCGCTTATCAGCATCTTTCTCGGAAACTAATCTGGTAAAGGCATCCGGGGACTCAACCTCTATCTCCAGTGATTCTGCTACCTGCTTCACCTCTTCCTCGGCCAGCGATATGAACTCCTCCACTTCAGACCGGGCAAACCCAAAAACCTCTTCTGCTGCCTTGAACCCGGCATCGGCGTCTTGAACAGCCTCTGAGCACAGGGCATTGGCTACGAATACAATCTTTACCAGAGGAAGCGCATCCAGAATTCTATATACTGGTTCATGGTGATAAAGTACCGCATCCGCCATAAACGATTGCAGGTTCCACCGATTGATCATCCAGGCCCCCACCTCACAGTGTGTGGCCCCCAAGCGCGTTTCACCTGCCAAAAACAATTCCGGCTTGCCCCTGTGTGACTCCAGAATCTCAGCGTATTCGTTCGGGAAATTCCCCAATAAAACTAACTTTCCGATATCATGAAGAAGCCCTGACAAAAATGCTTCGTCAGGAGCAGGATACGAAATCTTTTCGGCAATCAGCTTGGCCAAAGTAGCACACATAAGGGAGTGCCACCAGAACAGCTTCAGCCTGAAGACAGAACTGTCCCTGGCCTGGTCAAAAGCCTGGAATACCGAAGCGCTGACAGCAATATTCTTAACGGCATTAGTGCCTAAGAGTAACAGGGCATGGTCAATACCGGTCACCCTATTAGGCAGACCATAATAGGCAGAATTGACCAGCCTCAGAAGCCTTGCGCTCAAGGAAGCATCTTTGTCGATAATTTGAGATATCTCCTTAATCGTGTCTGGTTCGCTGTTGCAGGCCTCGATCAACTTCACAAGGATATGGGGAAGGGAGGGCAGGTTTCTGGAAGTCTCTATTCTATTAAAAAATTCGCGGTAACGCGTTTTCATAGCTACTTTGTCTCTCTCTCCTTCAACTTTGTCTCGTCACCAGACTTCAGAGAAAGCATAAACGAATTGTTGCTTAGTGTCAAGGTCTAACGGAATGTTGGCGAAATCGGCCTCATCAGAGACATAAGCTTCCTTGGATAACGGTTTTGCAGACCATCAGCATGTCTGCTTCAGGACATCCAGCCAGGACTGTGGTGTCAAATAGCTATGCAACTGTTACGAAGTTCATATAAAATCGCGGGGCGATTTTATTAGGGGATTTGTCCTTTTGTTCTCGCAAGGAAAATGTTATCTATAGTTTCAGGTTTCAGGTTTCAGGCCCGCCCTGGCGCGACAGAAGTTGGATAATGCCTCCGAAAGAAAAACCCGGTCTAGGCCAGGGGGAGAACGGAGTGACAACTCAGTGGTCATAAGGTTTCAGGTTTCGGGTTTCAGATTTTTTACACCTGAAACCTGAAACCTGAAACCAAAACGGGATAAAGATTTAGGTCCATATAAGAATTAATCTAAGTACGAATTTATTAAGCGAACGATGAGACATATGATCTTTAAGAAAAAGAATTTGGGTTTATCAATATAAACTCGCCCTGCCCGCCCTGGCGCGACAGAGGCTGGGGAATGCCCGCGAGAGAACGACCCGGTCTGGGCCAGGGTTTACCCCGCCCGCGCCAGGACTTCATGCTGGATGAATTGAATGCGGAATGTGGAATGCGGATTGTTTTTCTTCTCCTTTTAGTTCGGAAATCCGAAATCAGGCGGGCTGGTTGCTGTTTTGCCCATTTCATCTTCTCCTTTATTCCGCATTCCGACACGAAGTGGTATGCTTTCAAGCCGTGAGGCGCAACCGTGCGCTAAATCCGAAATCCCTGGCCCAGACCGGGATTATGGGCTTAGTAGATTAATTCGAGCATGTCGCGCCAGGGCGGGCCGAAATCCGAAATCGAATGTGGGGGATAAAGCTATTTGACGCTGCACTGGCAGCGACAACCGGCCTGCTGCTAACCGCCTCGTTTCCGCGAATCGGTTGGGAATTCCTTGCCTGGGTCGCCTTTATTCCGCTTTTCTATTCCATAAAGAATACGCCCTCTCTGACAGGTTTTAAGTTGGGATTCCTCGCCGGAGTGGTCCATTATGCCACGCTTCTTTACTGGATCGCGGGCGTCATACACCATTATGGTCAACTGCCGGGCGTCCTGTGTGCTGTTATACTCATGCTACTTGTGCTCTACCTCAGTCTATATCCAGCACTCTTTGCAATGGTTATCAGCCGACTCCGGGCAAGATCGATCCCGTGTTATTTGGCCGCACCCTTTTTCTGGATTGCCCTGGAATACGTCAAATCATTCTTCCTGTCTGGCTTTCCATGGGAAAACCTTGGGTACTCGCAATATGATCGGTTGCACTTGATTCAGATTTCAGATATATTGGGTGTATATGGCCTGTCAGCCCTCATAATGGCCGTCAATGCCGTGCTCTTTGAAGCCTGGGGTAGCATTTCAAAAAACAGGGTCTTTGCCTGGAAGCCCATCCTCAGCGTCACCCTGGTGATAGCTGGTTTTTTAACCTACGGCACCTGGCGCATAGGAAAAATCGACAGAGCTGCTGGGGCCGCGCCCAAACGTGCTATTGCCCTGGTGCAGGGGAATATTGACCAGTCCAAAAAGTGGCTTCCTTGTTTTCAACATGAGACCCTCAAACGCTATGGCACCTTGTCTATTGCTGCCTTGAAGACCGGTCCGGACCTTATAATATGGCCGGAGACAGCGCTTCCGTTTTACTTTTTACACGATGAGGATCTCACGAGAGAGTCGCTGGACATAGTTCGCACCTGCAGGGCCTATTTTGTTCTTGGAAGCCCTTCTTTTCGCAGAACCGGTCAAAAAATCCGCTACTATAACAGTGCTTATTTGGTTGACTCCTATGGCAAAGTTGTGGGCAAATATGATAAGGTACACCTGGTGCCCTATGGTGAATATGTTCCTCTCAAGCGCTACTTTCCTTTCCTGGGAAAGATGGTGGAGGCTATAGGGGATTTTGAGTCCGGCAGGAAGGGGCAGGTCCTGTTGTGGGGGTCTGAAAAGATCGGGGTCTTGATCTGTTTTGAAGCGATTTTTCCAGAGCTGGCCCGTTCAATGGTTCAGAACGGTGCTCAACTCTTGATCAACATCACAAACGATGCCTGGTTTGGGAAGTCCAGCGCCCCTTATCAGCATCTTTCTATGGTCGTTTTCAGGGCGGTTGAAAACCACGTGGCCGTGGCCAGAGCGGCCAATACCGGTATCAGTGCCTTTGTCGATCCTGTAGGCAGGCTCCTGGATGAAACACCCCTGTTTGAAGAGGCGATTCGAACCCGTTCGCTCCCTATGATGAACCACAAGACCTTCTATACTCGCCACGGCGACATTTTTGCCATAGGGTGTGTTTTGATTAGTGTGATTTTGTGTGTAATCCCTGTTCGGAGTAAACGATAGACCCTAACCCGGATAAACCGGAAAATCCGAAGCTCGAAATCCGAAATACGAAACAAATCCGTACTGTTCTCAAGGCGTGAGCCGCAAATACGAATTTCCAAATGTTCAAAACAATTAACTTTAAGTACTTTAGCCCACTTTCAGTTTGTTTAGTCCGCCTACGGCGGATTTCGGTCATTTGAATTTTTGAAATTTGAATTTGTTTCGGACCCGCCTGCCACCCGCCTGCCAGCGCCACCCTCGCTGGGCAGCTACAATGCTGGCATACATGGCAATGGCGGGCAGGTCGCCAGGCCCAGCATATAGCCTCAATGCCAGCACCCGCCTGCCAACGCCTGAGACAGCATTGAGCTTATGTGCCGACATTTCTGGCAATGGCGGGCAGGTACATGGCAATGGCGGGCAGGTTTCGAT
>JAUWXF010000245.1 GCA_030616475.1 Desulfobacterales bacterium | reverse complement strand
GATCTCTTTCTCGCTCCTCTTTGGGAGGCTCGACGGCTTTCTTGCGCTCAGCTATCTTTTCTTCCTCAGGGCCTGGCTCCTTCTCCACCTTTTCTTCTTCTTTGACAACCTTGATAAAAGAGCCTTTGAATAAACTAACTTGCAAGGTTTTCCCCGGCAGTACGTGAATCTTCGTTTCTGAATCCTTGACCTTTAGCGTCTGCGAGCCGGGTTCTACGTTCTTCAACCAGACCGGCGTCTTTCCAATATTGGAGCCATCCAAGAAAGCATCAAGACCAGGGGGCTCACTTTCCAGGAGGTAACCCTGGGTATTATGGATGGCTTACCGGGCTTGGAACGGGTATTTAAGGAAGAATTTACCAATGCTAAAGCACAGCGGTGCCAAGTGCATGTAGCCCGCAATGTTTTGGCCAAGGTGCCCAAAAAGTTTAAAAAAGCTGTAGCAGATGATCTCAGGTCCATCTTTTACGCCTCATCAAAAAAGAAAGCCGGAGAGTTCTTCGATCAATTTACAGACAGGTGGGGAAAAGATCTTCCCTCAGCGGTAAAATGCCTTGGTACCTCTATAGATGCCTGTATGACCTTTTTTAACTTTCCTGAAGAAGAATGGATCTCATTAAGAACCACAAACATAATTGAACGGCTCAACAAAGAATTTAAACGTAGAACAAAGTCCATGGAAATCGTAGCAGGGGAGCGGGCCTGCTACACGCTCCTGACTTTTATCTGCTTAAAGATGGAGCTACATTGGCAATCAAACCCTATAGGAAAAGTGCGAAAGAATCTCCCCTTCTTTCAAATATTGGCTCATAAGAATTTTACACAATAAAGTTGACACTACCGGTTTACTACTATAGTGGCAAACCATTTCACACCCCTGGGGCTGTGAACCCCCACCTTCCTTTCCATCGTCCAGAACACCCCAGTGCTCAGTTGCAACAGCAGGCGACAACAAAAGCAATGCTAACATATTGATATTATATGAGTTGAGCGTGTTGCGAATTAATACAATTTAGCGCTATCATTTCGATGGCTAAAGAAAACACAGAAAGAGTGCCCCTGTTGGCATGAATCTTTCGCAATTAATTCAAGGCTGATGTTGATTAGTGGGGCTATCTTTTTCCCGTTTAGCCTGGGCAGAGTGCGGGTGGTCAGACCAAGTGTTCTCTCAAGCGCCCTTTGCTATGGCACATACCCATAGGCACATGGTGTAAGTCTGTCTCCATTTGCAAGGGTGACTATGATTCTCCTATTTTGATCCAAACCCACATCTATTCCCTTTGGAGAATAAAAGGGAACCTTGGATAGGAACTTCTTATATACAGGGCACCTGGACGGGCTTGCCAAAGTCGCCGGAAAAGCGACTTCTTATCAGGTGGCCTGACCATTGTTCTCTTTCTTATATGGAAAGCGAAGAAAGCGTAAAGGAGGTGATACGTTTTAAGCTCATTAGTCTTCTCAGAGGTCGGCTCCTCCAGGGTGAGTGTGATCGACGACTCTATCTCGGAATGCTAACCTTGGAGGTAAGGCCGAATCAGTTCAGCATTCAAACGAAAGGAGATGAAGTGCGATGAAGATACGAAAAATGCAAATTTTGGCTATTGTGGTCTCGGTGGTCCTGATGGGCGCCCTTCAAGTCAATGTGGCCAGCGCCAGTGGGGATTACGTAACCTGCATTGATCTCGAGAAGACCGGCCCTGAGACAGCCGGGCCTGGTGAGACGATCACATATCACTTCTGGGTGAAGAACTGCGGCGACATCGCCTTCCGTGCCGGTGCCCAGGTCTATGATCCACTCTTCGGCAGTGATCACATCTGGAGCGGCGTTCTTTACCCCGGCGATGTTGCTGAGTTCGACAAGGAGTACACGCTGCCCGACGACAAGTGCGGCGATTTCATCAATCCGGCCTGGGCCATTGGTCATCCGTTGCACCCGGATGGCTATTATCTACCAGACGTCAGAGACGATGACAGTTGGACCGTAGACATCATCTGCGGCCCACCACCTGGAACGGGAACACCCGGCTACTGGAAGACCCATCCTGATGCGTGGCCTGTGGAAGAGATTACCGTAGGTGGTGTAACCTATCTGAAGGACGAGGCCATCGCCTACATGTGGATGCCCAGAAAGGGCGACGAGACCTTCACCATGTTCAGCGCGCTGGTCGCTGCCAAGTTGAACGTGCTCGTCGGTAACGACGCTCCTTGCATCGAGGACACCATCGCTGCTGCCGATGACTGGATGGCGGACTATGGTCCCGTAGGTAGCGGTGTGAAGGGCAACAGCGACGCATGGCAAGAGGGTGAGCCGCTCTATTTTGACTTGGACGACTACAACAACGGCTTGCTCTGCGCGCCTTCTCGCGACGCTCTCGAGTAATAGACTCCCGACTGACGAAAGTTGGGGACGTCCAGAAAGCGCCGGGATAAACCGGTATGGAGTATGGGATGAGGCTTCGACTGAGCTCAGCCGAAGTGAAGAGCCCTACATGAAAGGAGTAGCTGCTCCATCAAAAACCAAGGGTCAAAAGTAAATGACCCCGCCTCTTGGATTGGCGGGGTCATTTAACTGGATTGGATGAATTGGGGGTCAAATCTTTCCTCTTGACAAATCGCCCTGTTTCGCCATTTAACCTGTCCCGTCCTAGCTTCCCTCCACACTGAACCTGCCTTTTTTTTCTCTCAAATTTCTCACACATAAGTCCGAGATAGCGGTATTATTACCCGGGACAGGGAAGTACGATGGGTCTCCTTTCAGGTTTCAGGGACGGCTTGATATTTGCCTCCAAGACGTTTTTCTGGTATACAGTTGGGGACGCCATTGACTACGTTGACTTGCTTAACGATGCTTAAGGATGCTGACCACAAACCTACACAGACGGACACGGGGCAAATGGGGCAAAAGGGATCAAGTCCACTAACAGCGGGGGTCATGTCTCAACATTTGACATTGGGCGAAAAAACGAGTGAATCGTCAATGGTGAATGAGGAGTCGAGAAGAGAAAGGTCGACCTGGCGGCACTGGTGGGGACGGTAAGGTTTGCTATTGGGAAAAATCAGTAAGGAATTGGGGGCAAAGCTTTCCTCTTGACAAACACGATTGGGGGTAAAGCTTTCCTCTTGACAAACGGAGGGATTTTGCTAAGGAAACTTCTGAACTTCCGCGAACTTCCGAAAAAGACGACGGGTCGTCTCCACATTTAACAAAACCGGAAAGCTCGCGGAAAGCTATATTTTGATTCCGAGACCTGAATCACCATTCAACTATTTGCAGGAAGGATTCTGTCTTCTGGAAGAGAAGGAACATCCGGGACTATGGCCTCCAGTAAGCTTAGGGCTTCTTCACGGGACGGAGCCTGTTTGATTCGATTTTTCAATGCCCTTGCTGCTTCTCTATAAGATATATCCTTTGTGAGGGTATAGAGAATATACTGGTTGATTGACATCTTGCTCTGCTTTGCCTCTTTTTCTATTTTTCCCCGAAGTTCCTCTGGAAGACGAAGTGTATATATTGCCTTCATAGGTTATTCCTCCAAATTCTTAAGAATTCACCAGGAGTCATTACCTTAATCCCATATATAGGAGTTAGGGGACGTTGTTGACTATGTTGAATTGTTGTGTTAAGGGGGTGGTGGTAACAGGCTGTTGTTGGAGGGTATATGCCAAGACGGGCTCGGCTCGATGCCCGCCCGCCTCGCCTGAGCTC
>JAUWXF010000204.1 GCA_030616475.1 Desulfobacterales bacterium | reverse complement strand
GAGTTCAATAGCCAGGTGTCAGTGTTCAGCCTGCCCTGGCGCTTCGGTGTCTCCGATGGACTACCAAAGCACCAATCCAGGTCTGGGCCAGGGGTTTCAGCTCTTTAAGTTTCTCAATCCTGACACCTGAAACCCGACACCTTTTCCCCAAAACTAAATACGCAGCAGACGGACACGGATTTTCTCATTGCCAACAGCCGTGATTTACACTCGAAATGATACGCCTATTGGTGGTCCCTGAGTTGTGCCATTCAGATGCAATGATGGAGTACTCCATCACTCCAAATTGCTACGAAGCCTCTGCGTGCCTTCAATTCGTGATAAAAACACAGTTTTGTTTATAACACGTTCTTGTTTTAGGGCAACACCAATTTTCCCTTGACCCTGGCGCCTCTATTTCCTATAGATTGGGCCAGTGAACGTTCTCCTGATTGAAATAAATCCTTTTGCTCCGGCCTCGCCCCCGATTTCCCTGGGATACATTGCATCCTTTCTCAAATCCAAGGGGTTCACTGTCAAGATATTGACTCTCGGAGAGGACACGTCCGTCTCCCGTGCCAGCCTTTACCAGCTCGTCAGTAGGTTTCGACCTGCGTTGGTTGGACTCTCGGCCTACCAGAGAACCATGCTCTATGTGATCGGCCTTGCCAGATTCATAAAATCGGTAGAAAGCAATATCAAAATAGCCATTGGTGGTCCGCAGGCCACCTTTATGCCCTCGGCCGCCTTTTCCGAACTCCCCGAAATCGACTATATATGTCGATCTTCGGGTGAGGTGACGCTCTTGGGAATCGCGCGGGCTATCGAAAACGGGACGCCTTTTTCGGACCTTTTGGGGGTCAGTTACAAAAATGCTAATGGTGCTGTCTATGATACGGCCGAGCTAGAGGGCTTAACCGACCTGGATCATTATCCGTCTCCATATCTGGACAACGTTTTTGACTACTCATGTATGAGAGAGGCCATCATGCTGACATCTCGCGGATGCCCCCACCACTGCATATACTGTTACACCCCCCATGCCTTCAAGCACAAAGTAAGCTTCCATTCCATCGAAAGGGTCATAGAGGAAACTAAGTGGATCAGGAAAAATGGGGTGAGGAGGCTCTGGTTTGCAGACCCTAATATCTCCTTTAAGCCATCACGTCTTATAGAGCTTCTTGACAGGATGTTGACAGAGGGCCTTGAGACCGAAATGTGGCTACAGACGCGGGCGGACCTTGTGAACGCAGAGGTGATGAAGAACATGAAACGGGCAGGTGTGAGCACCATTGCCTTTGGGTTGGAGTCGGCTTCAGAACGGGTCCTCGCAAGGCTGGACAAGCATGTATCGATTCAACAGGTAGCTGAGGCGATCAGGTTGGCCCAGAGCGAGGATATAGAAGTGGAGCTTTTCACTATCTTCGGTCTCCCCTACGAAACCTTTGAGGATGCGCTGAAGACCCTGGAGTTCGTCAAGAAAAACAACGTCAAGATCATGGGCAATACCAATTCTCAGCAGATGCAGATCTATTTTGGGACCCACATGGCCCAACACTACAAGGACTACAATATACGCCCCTTGAACACCAGGCGGCCGGCGTACCTTTCCATTGGGTGTCAGTACGAAACCGATCACATGGCTTACAGCGATATTCAGAAGATCCAGGCCCTGTGGCGAGCCCATTCCCTTGACAGGGGTAGGCGGATTGTATCGTGACGGTGTTTGTTGGGTTTTAACCCAATAAACCTAACCCGGATAAACCGGAAATACGAAGCACGAAATCCGAAATCCCTGGCCCAGACCTGGACTACGTGGGCACCAAAACCATCTGGGCATGTCGCGCCAGGGCAGGCCGAAACAAATTCAAATATTAAATGCTCAAATGTTCAAAACTGTAAGAGCGGTCTCAAGGGCGAATGAAAAGGTCACAATTGCTTATCGTTTTTTAATTTTGAATTTTTGTCATTCGATATTGTTTCGTATTTCGACCTGCCCGCCATTGCCAGAGACCTGCCCGCCATTGCCACGCATGCTGGCATTGAAGCTGCCCGCTGTGCCTGGCGAAGTCAGGCGGGTGGCAGGCGGGTGCCAGCACATAAGCTGAATGCTGTCTCAAGCGTTGGCAGGCGGGTATTCGTATTTCGAATTTATTTTCTGTCCCCAAAAACACCAATTCTATTATTAACGGCCTAATGAAACCAGCCATACAAAAGATATACGTCATACTGGGCAAACAACAGGACCAGGGACAGCTTGAGAGGCTTTGCCGGACGCTGTCGAGCCTCTTTTCATACGTGAACCTGACATCCAATCTTTATCTTGTTACTGAGAATCTGCCTGATGGCATGTCCCGGGTGGAACGTATCCAGAAGGACGTCAGCGCGTTTCTCAGGGGGAACCTCTTTGCCCGGCTTTATGTTCATTTTGTGCATGGCGTCCCCCAGGCAACTACGCAGGAAATAGATTTTTATTTCCAGTACTATTACCAGTCCTTGAAGCTGGCAACTCGCGAGTTCGACCAGGAGGGCTATATGCACCAGGAAGTCCCAAGGCTCATGTTGCTGCCGGTAATTGTTCCCGATAACCGGGTTGAGCCCGCTTCGCTCATAGGCCTGCTTGATGCGCTCAAAAGCGCTTTTTTGTTACCAGGTCTATACCTGGATATGGGCACATTCTTTCTGGCACAAGATGAAGATCTCCTGGCCAGGACAGAAAAGGTTTACTACGGCCATGGAAACTCCGGAGAGCCGGCTGAGATCGTATGCAATCTGTATCATCAGGACATCGTCCACGATTCATCTGCTAAGTTAGAGTCTGACGCCGTATTCATGACTGATCCGTGCCCTCCTGCCCTTATTATCTCCGCGCAAGACGGGATGGTCTATCCCTGTATCGATGCATTTGTCAAAAAGGAGGGCCTGGCGAATATTTATGAAAACCCCAGTGTGGATGATATCATGGCTCGGTACTATGATCTCGGCAAGTCGAAAAGAGACTGCCTCGGGTGCAGGGAGCGGGTGGTTGAATCTTTTTCAGATTTGCCCCTGCCGAAAGCAGCAACACATGAGGTTGGAGCGTTGCTTTGTCATTTTGGAACATTGAAGCAGGAGGCAAACAACCATGTTCAGGCCATAGAAAATTACAAGAAATCTTTGAAGCTGTCTCCAATGGAAGAAGCCGGCTCCATATGTTTTAGACTTGGACTCAGCTATACAAAGACCGGCCGCTATGATCAGGCCCTTGAAGCCTTTGACAGGGCTGAGCCTACATACCACGACCAGGACTATTTCCACTTCCACACAGGGCTTTGTTGTTTTGAAAAGGGAGACTATCGCATGGCCCTTGAGAAATTTTCAAAGGCTGTCCGTCTGAACCCCCAACAGGAGGACCTAATCAGGATTCTGATTTACATGGGCACATGTCATAATAGCCTCGGCGAGTATGAGGAAGCACTCGTTCAATTGGAAAGGGCAAAGGCGGCGGCCGGTCCTGTTAAAGAGATTTACAACGCCCTCGGTTTTTCTTACTTCCAGCTCAAAGACTATGACAAGGCCATTGAGAACCTCAGCATGGCTGTTGAAATAGATCCGTACTCTGCCATAGATTATGCCAGCCTTGGGTCGAGCTACCGCGAGAAGGAAAATATCAACATGGCGATTGCCATGTATGAAAAGGCCCTGACACTGGATCCAAACATCACATCTGCCAGGGAAAACCTGGAAGTGCTCAAAGGCAAATCATGAGTGGACGAGAGCTTACATCCCTGGAAAACGACCTCGGTTATCAGTTCAAAAACGTCAGTCTACTACGTGAAGCGCTTCAGCATAGTTCCTATGTGAACGAACAACGGGACCCTGCCCTCCAGCATAATGAGCGCCTCGAATTTTTGGGTGATGCCGTCCTCGATCTTGTCATCACCCATATTTTAATGAAGCATTTCCCGGAAACCCGTGAAGGCGACCTGTCAAGGATGAGGGCCACCATCGTTAACGAATCACAGCTATCCTCGGTGGCACAGAGACTGAATCTCGGCCAGCACCTTCTCTTGGGACGTGGAGAAGCACTGAGCAATGGACAAGAAAAAAGATCGATCCTTGCTGATGCCCTTGAGGCGGTCATTGCGGCTGTATACCTTGACGGCGGGCTTGAGGCTTCCTTTGAGGTGATTGAAAGACAGTTTTCTGAAATCATTTCCCAGGTTGGGGACAGGCTGGCAGCCGAGGATTTCAAGAGTCGACTTCAGGAGCTTGTACAGGTCCGATTCAAGACAATACCCAACTATAAAGTCGTGGCCGAAAGCGGACCTGACCATGACAAGACCTTCGAAGTTCGCCTCAGTATCGGCACCTTTTTGACGACGCATGGCACAGGCAAGAGCAAGAAGGCAGCCGAGCAGGCAGCAGCAGGAGTCGCCCTTGAAAAGCTTGAAGAGGAAAAAGACCAAAGTGACTGACCACCAGATGTAAGTCCCCTCCACTCCTCACATAACGACATCCCTTTCGTTGAAAAGCCAAGGTCGAACAAATCAAATCGGATAAATACACGATGCCCAATTACCGACGTTCAAAAACACGCGGAGGAACATACTTCTTTACGGTTGTAACCTACAAACGGCAGGAAATACTTTGCAAACCTCAATCCCGAATTGAATTACGTGATGCTATTGAGGCGGTACGGGGTTTACTCCCCTTTCATGTCGATGCGTGGGTTCTCCTGTCAGATCACCTTCATTGCATATGGACATTGCCGGAAGGTGACGCTGATTTTCCCAAACGTTGGGGAATGATCAAGAGCAGATTTACCAAATAGGGGGTCAAGTCTCCGTTTGACTCTTGCTGGGTTCTATCAAAGGTCAAACGGAGACTTGACCCCTTGACTTAGCTTGTAAATTTTCCTAAAATCGTATATTTTCTTGATCAAGAAAATGGAAAATATCAGGAAAATACCCACACAAACAGGACCAAGGGGGACGTTCATAAGTAAATAACTCAAGTTTCGCACCCCTTGATAAGGGTTTAGCGAAGAGTAATTACTAGTTTTACTACTCATAATAGTAGTAAAGGGCTCACTTTTGTGGTAAAGATAATTTTGCGAAATTAAT
>JAUWXF010000259.1 GCA_030616475.1 Desulfobacterales bacterium | reverse complement strand
TGATATTGTTTCGGCCTGCCCTGGCGCGACATACCTGGATGATTCTGCTGCCCATGTAAGTCAGGTCTGGGCCAGGGATTTCGGATTTCGATATTCGGATTTATTGAGAAACCTTGTCGATATTGCCGGGCATGTTGAATTGCCAAAATAACGTACAAGACTTTTGAGACACAGCACTAGTCATGCCGGAGGAAATTGTCTGTCCCAGAAAAGGGAAAAACGATCCCAGCATTGGTCCTGTCGCAGTCATGGTGGCCATGGAAAAAGACCTGACCCTGATGCGGCAATCTATGGGCATCCAAGGCAGGGCTGTGGGCAGAATCTTGTCAAGCAGGTTGTATAAGGTTACACGCCGTCATCAAGACATTGCCTTGGTGGGACCTATGATAGGTGCCCCATATGCGGTGATGATTCTGGAAAAGCTAATTGTCCTGGGTGCAAAGAAGATACTCTTTTTGGGTTGGTGCGGTTCGATCCAGCAAGGGGTGCGGATCGCAGACTTTGTGGTCCCTGACCGTGCGGTCATAGGGGAAGGGACATCCGGGTATTACACTGTAGATAATGAATACCCGAAACCCTCTGATGCCATGATCAACGCAATTGAAGAGAGCCTTCATATATGCTCCATCTCTTTTCACAAAGGTCCTGTCTGGTCAACAGATGCCCCTTACCGGGAGACCAGACAGAAGGTCCTTTTGCTCCAGGGCGAAGGTGTGCTCGGCGTGGATATGGAACTTTCGGCCTTGTTTACGGCGGCACGGTTCCGGCAGGTTGAGATCGGGGCCCTCCTTGTGGTCTCAGATGAGCTTGGCACACTGCGCTGGAGGCCCGGGTTTTCAAGCGCCAAGTTTAACAGATCTCGCAAGACAGCAGCAGAGGTTATCCCTGCAATATGTGAAAGGCTATGAATGAAGATACCCGAAAGAGAGCAGCCGAACTCAGGGAGGCCCTTCACCGGCACAATTATCTTTACTATGTTTTGGATGAGCCAGAGATCTCTGATGCTGAATACGACCGTCTCATGCAGGAGCTAATTGCCCTGGAGACGGCGTATCCGGAACTAATTGAGCCCGATTCCCCTACGCAGCGGGTAGGGGCATTGCCCCTTGAAAAGTTTGAAACCGTGGCTCACACCATTCCCATGCTGAGCCTGGAGAACGCCTTTGGCGAAGAAGAACTGCTGGCCTTTGATCAAAGGGTGAAGCGGTTCCTGAACACAGATTCGCCGCTGCTTTACACGGCAGAGCCAAAAATGGATGGTGTGGCTGTAGAGCTAGTGTATGAGAACGGTCGGCTGGTCGAGGCCTCCACCCGAGGCGACGGATACACCGGCGAGCTCATTACCCTGAACATCAGAACCATCAACACGGTTCCTCTGGCCCTTCTCAACACGGTTTCCGTGACAGTACCCTCTCGCCTGGAGGTGAGGGGAGAGGTATTTATCCCGGTTGAAGCCTTCAAACAATTGAATAAAGAGCGCGTTGACAGGGACGAGCCGCCGTTTGCCAATCCGCGAAATGCGGCAGCAGGATCTCTCAGACAGCTTGATTCGAGGATAACGGCCAAGCGCCCACTAGACATATTCTGTTATGGCGTCGGCACAGTAAGTGATCTTGAATTCAAGTCGCACTGGGAGATTCTTGAGTATCTCAAGGCAAGGGGGTTTCGCGTTAACCCGGAGATCAAGCCTGCGCTTCGGATTGAGGACGTGCTTGAATACTACAGAGATTTGCTCGACAGGCGCCATGAATTTCCCTACGAGATGGATGGTGTTGTGATCAAAGTGGATGATTTGGCATTGCAGAGAAGGCTGGGTGAGAAGTCCCGAAGCCCAAGGTGGGCGCTGGCCCATAAATTTCCGGCTACACAGGAGACCACCCGTGTGCTCAAGATCGACGTTCAGGTGGGCCGAACCGGGGCATTAACGCCGGTTGCCCACCTGAAGCCTGTTTCTGTCGGGGGCGTGACCGTAAGCCGCGCCACCCTGCACAATGAGGATGAGATCAAGAAGAAAGACATCCGCATAGGCGATACTGTACTGGTCCAGCGTGCCGGAGATGTGATTCCTGAGGTCGTCAAGGTAATCACTACGAAACGCACCGGGGTTGAGCAGCCATTTAAGATGCCTGCTACATGCCCGGTGTGCGGCGCAAAGGTGGTTCGCCTGGAACAAGAGGCAGTATCTCGGTGCCTCAATGCCAACTGCCTTGCACAGGTAAAGGAGCGCATCAAACATTTTGCCTCAAAAGGGGCCTTTGATATTGATGGCATGGGCGACAAGTCAGTGGGCCAATTGGTGGACAAAGGGTTGCTAAAATCTTATGCAGATCTGTTTGTCCTGGACAGGGCAACCGTAGCAGGCCTTGAAAGGTCGGGCGAGAAATCTGCTCAAAACCTGATGGAGGCAATGGCAAAAAGCAAGCAAATCAGCCTTGCCCGTTTTGTCTACGCCCTTGGCATCCGCCATGTAGGTGAGCACATAGCGCACGTTCTGGCCCGCACCTTTAAGACATTAGAGGCATTGATGTCTGCAACCGCAGAAGAACTGATAGCCGTGGACGAAATAGGACCGCAGGTGTCGCAAAGCGTGCGAGCATTTTTCGAGAACCCTGAGAATCTGAGAAACATTGAACGGATGCTGGAAGCTAGCGTAAAGATTGAAACCGAAGGGGCCGCGGCACAGGAACCTCTGGACGGCAAGACATTCGTCCTTACCGGGGCTCTTGAGTCCATGACGCGCTCACAAGCCAGAGCTCGCATTGAGGCCTTGGGCGGAAAGGTTAGCTCTTCTGTGAGTCGCAAGACCAGCTATGTGGTGGCGGGAAAAGATCCCGGATCCAAACTTGACAAGGCCAAAGAGTTAGGAGTGAGGATCCTTGATGAAAAGGGACTGATAGAATGTCTCGAAAATCCCACGGCTTACGTTGAAGCAATTGATGATTGATGATTGTCGATTGATGATTGAAGTCGATCCTCAATTCTTTGATGGTCTCGTAAAAATTCCAAATTGGACGGCAAAGTAAAAAGCTCCAAATTCAAGGCGCGCAAATCCTGAGAAATGAGGCGTACTTATGGTACGCCGCAGTGACGAAGGATGCAGCGCAACGCAGAAGTTGGACTTTTTACGAAGCCGTCATTCTTTGACCAATGACAAGTCACCAGTGACGAATGACAACTTCAAATGACCAATGACTAGTCCATTGTTTAATAAATTCTGCATTTCAAAATGGCAATTTGAAATAATACTGTATTTCATCCATTTTGCACCAGGATTGAAATCCGAAATTCGAATACCCGCCTGCCAACGCCTGAGACAGCATTCAGCTTATGTGCCGGCACCCGCCTGCCAACGCCACGGTCGCCGGACATCTGCAATGCCTGCACACACGGCAATGGCGGGC
>JAUWXF010000071.1 GCA_030616475.1 Desulfobacterales bacterium | reverse complement strand
ATTAATTTCGCAAAATTATCTTTACCACAAAAGTGAGCCCTTTACTACTATTATGAGTAGTAAAACTAGTAATTACTCTTCGCTAAACCCTTATCAAGGGGTGCGAAACTTGAGTTATTTACTTATGGATGTCCCGCATACACGCGTTGATTCTAACCTTCATCCCCTGGCATCTTATTTCCTGGAACATTTTTTTCATCATCAGAAGGAAGATCTATATTCTTCATCACGTGTTCCTCTACCTTCTCCGCTGCTTCAATTGCCTCCTTTGCATCATCTTCACCAATGCTTTCAAAAGGCAGATCGCCCGGATAACGGCCTTCGCTAATATATTCATTCAGTAAGCCACATTCTTCTTCTAAGTTTTCAAATCCCTGTTCAAAGTCCATACAAAAAGCCAATAAATCTTTTAAGTCGTGAATTTTTTTAAGCTCCCATCCATGCCATATCAAGAATGCTTTTAAGTACTTCTCGGCACTCCCATGACACAGAAAACATATCGTATGATGGGGTGAATAGTCCTCCTTCATTCCCGAGCGAGCAAACAAAAGATTTTCCCGGGCAAATCTCAACCAATCCCTGACCAACTTGATTTCTTCTTCATTCCTTTTCATAAAGCACTTTCCCATCTTTAAAGATGTGATATAGATAAAATGGATTCTTCGCTCTGAAATTCCATTCCACTTCCTTTGGTTTTCGCACAATAAGATCTACAGGAAATCGCCGCCCCCAGAGCAGAGCATCTATCTTCCGCCTCATTATCCGGCTCGATTCTTTTCCTTCTTTGATTATAAACAGATCCAGGTCACTATCCCTTTCAAAGTCGCCCCTTGCATATGAGCCAAACAGGATAATCTTTTCCGGTTGAATTTCCCGAACGATCTTTTCAATAATATAGTTTATTAATTCGGGAGTTATCTTTTCTGTACTTAATCTATGGTCTATGGACATCTCTGTCTCCTTCTGGACTGGAGGAATCAATTTTGTTTGACGAATTCGGACCAATGACACATAATTCCAACCGGGCACGAAAATATCAATATTTCACGGACATCCCCTATTTTCCGCCAGATAACATCGTGCCACGCAGTGGCTAAGAGTTTTGTGTGATTTTTCCCTCCCTGCCCCGTTAAATGCGAGGCGTATTCACCTCGGGGGAGGCCTATTTAACCGGGGTCAAAAAATCACACAAAGTATTCATCTCTGTGATCTCTGAGAACTCAAGCGAAGCGGGCGAAAGAACCCTTTAATGGGCCAGCTCCACGTACCCCACGAGCATAGCTAAGCTTGAATCCCCGGCCTAGCTGGTGGTTTTCGGATAAATCAACTACTCGACCAATTGCGGCCTCCGGCCCGTAGGCTTCCGGCTCGTGCCTCTACGAGCCAGAGGCCGGAGGGAGCAAAGCGGAGCTAAGTTCGATCTCATATTGCACCTGTGATTTGACTCCTCAGTTTATGAAACCAATTTCATGAATCAATTCCCCTGGATAAAAATCCAGAATAAAATGCTCCAGAACCTTCATTTCGTCTCACCACGAAAAAGCCAATATTTCGCGGGCATTCCCTATTTTCCTCTTTTAAGAAAGACCGAAATTCCCAATTCTCCTTTTTCTTTCTCTTTGACAACGTCCCTATTTTCTTCAGATCGATTTCCATAACTCATCCAAAGGGTATTAAAACATCAGGGCGTTTTTACCCAAAACAGCCTTGAGCTAAAATGGGTAAAAGTATAGCGAGTAAATCTCTTGTCCAAGCGGACACCCCTCTGTGTTCCAGGTTTCAGTTCGAGGTTCCATGGGTCCGCTACAATGCTCAATTCTTCGGGCTGTGATGTGACGTAAGAACTTAGGTGCCCGCCCGCCTCGCCTGAGCTCACGGTGGCGGGCAGGCCTCTATCTTCGACTTTCTTGCCATCATGAACCGGCTCTAAAAGGATTACTTAGAAACTGGAAAAGTGTAGGGCGTCCCCAAAGTCACTCCTGGCAATGATGTGATGCAGCGCGCCGGGCGCGTCGATGCGGGACTGTCTTGGCATAGGCGGTCCTTAGCACGCACGGAGTGTAATCTAAAGTTTAAATGTTGAGAACGTCCCCAATAGATACTCGTGGTAGCCTTTCCAATCAATTTCGACTAAATGGAAGGCTGTGTTCTTTCTTCATCTTCGAGACGATCATTGAGTCCTTTCATCTTTTCTTTCAGAAGCGGAAGATCATTCTCAATGGTATGCCAAACAATTGAATAACTTACTCCAAAATACCCATGGATCAATTTGTCTCTCATGCCTGTTATGGGTCTCCACGCTATATCAGGAAACCTTTCTTTGACACTGTCCGGGATATTCTTGGCTGCTTCCCCTATGATTTCCAAATTTCTCACCACAGCATCCCGTGTCTTGTCATCGTCCAGGAACTGATCATACGTCATGGATTGGCAATACTTTTCGATTTTCTCTATGGAATCCAGAATGTCTCTGATAAAGGGTAAGACACTTTTGCGTTTCTCAGACATAAGCTATTGTCTCCATCACGTAAGGTCTTATTAGAGGTTTTAAGGCGTCTTCGGTCACAAGATCGACTTTTGCCCCAAGCTTCTCTGATAGATAATCTTCAAGCTCAATAAACCCAAAAAAGCCGACAGGCTTTTCAAATTGAACCAGCAGATCTATATCGCTTTTCAGGCCTGGCTCTCCCCCTGAATACGAGCCAAAGAGGCCACAATTGACTACATTGTATTTCTCCTTAAGAAAAGGCATCTCGTCACGAAGAATTCTCAGTATTTCTTCCTTAGTTTTCATTTTTCGTTCACTCCTTTTCCTTCCAAAAGTTTACAATAAACGACGTTGACCGGCTTCTCGGGCCTTTTTCTCAAATGGCATGGCTCGACCCGATTCACGGCAGATTTCAGTTTGAGGTTCCATGGGTCTGCTACAACGCTCAATTGCTCTATCCTCCACCTTCTTGCCATCATGAACCGGCTCTAAAGGGATTACTTAGAAACTGTAAAACTAAAGATGCCCCCAAAGTTTCCTCTTCTCTTTGGTTGATAAGTGGGAACTTATAAACTTATGTACGTCCCCCATTTTCGCCCAATTTGCATCCTCTTCTTTCTCCTAAATAACGACACCTATTATTATGGCTAGAACTGCAATAAGAATAGCCAATAAAGACAAAGAAACAGCTTGGTAGTGATAGTACTCGTTTCTCTTAGACGAAACAAGATTACCCAAATAATCTAATGTCTGAGAACAATGAATTGTCAAACTCTCCACGTATTTTCTCTGCAATATTTGGTATTCCTTATATTCATTACGATTAATAATGCATTTTAGCCACCTCATACTGGCATCAAAGAACAGGTCAAAGGTTTTGGCTACTTCTTCATAGTCGGAATTCAGTTTACTGATTTTTCCCCTCATGTGGAACAACAATAAAGAAGCTTTAAACTCACGAACTTTATCTCTCTTGAGTTCTATCTCTTTAAGTAGATTAGCACCACAGTTAGCCAAATCTCTTGAAAATTGATCCCATTGGGGTTCTTGTAAAATGGAATATGTACCTTCCAGAATATTGTTCTTCATATGTTCTAACTTTCTTCTGTCCTCGTTAGTCATTATTAATACTTCCAAACGACCTATTCAGGCAATCGATGCGTAAGTGTGAGCCGACCGACTGCGACGTTTGTGCAGAACGTGTTAATTTCCTAAACATATCTTTTTCTCTCAGGCCCCCATCGCAGATCTGGGCCTTGCGCTTGGCATCGCCATATTTTCCAAATCTACCCCCCATGGACACTGCCTTGAAGATCTCACATCGGACTCATTCAACCTAGTCAATAACGTCCCCAAAGTTCTCCCTCTATTTGGCAAGAATTCTGAGGGCTTCCGTTGAGATGTTTGTTACTTGGAACGGTCCGACCCGCCTAAGTAAACTCGTCAAGTCAAGGCAGTACAAACACAGCCTCCGGGGGTGTCGCTTCCTTTGGCTTCTCAACAGCCTTGACTTTTGGCTCTTTCTTCACAGAGGGCTTTGGTCCGTTGGGCGTCTTCTCAGTTGCTACCTGTTCCGATTCAAGTTTGACATGGAACAGGAACAGGTTATCTCGCATCATGAGCGCAAAGTATGCGTCTGGTTTTGTCAAAGTGAGTTCCAGCCAGTCTGAATTGAAAATGTGCCCTGGCTTTCCCTCTTCAGCCAATTGGTCAACGGTAAAAAGGCACCCTGGCAATTCCATTTTGTTAGTTTCAATGACCGTTCCTTTGTGAAACGGTGAGGTCGTGAGCGTGGAGGACACAGCACTCGGGATTATGACGGTTTGGATACCTTCCGTCTCCATCTCAAAGATTAACTTCACCGGATCTGAGTCTTTTAGGGTAGGGCCGATTACGTTGAACATACTCAGCCGGCGTTTCATATCTCCAACATTTTGCTTGAAAGCATGTTCAAGAAAAAAACCGGCCATGAAGTCCTTCGCAGCATGTTCTGACTTGTTCCTCATTCTAAACTGTATTCTGAAATCCTGCTGTTTCACCTCAAGCACACGAACCTCACTGTTACTTGGGGGATGCCAGCCTGAGTCTGCTCCTGACTTTATGCGTAGTGCCGCCTCGAATTTGTTGGGCGCGGCCCTCTCTTCTGCTTCTTCTTTGGATTTTAGGTGGTAACCATGCCGCAGCATGAGTCCTCCCATCACTCCAATAACAACAAATACGGCCCCTACATAAATGTACACATTGCTGCTCATATTATCTCAACTCGGTGTTGGTTCTGGCTTTTTGACCTTTGCAGGGAATTCATAGATGAATTTCAACAGCATCTCTATGAACGTAATCAGGTCTTTAGCATCTTCAGGCTGCATGACTTTTATTTCGTGAGTTGCTTCATTCCCCTTGTCTCGTATGTGGTCTACCCAGTGTTTTCCATCAGGTGGAACGTACCCTTTCTCTGAAAGAAACTCGACATATTCAATAAACCTGAGCCCTTCATCAGCATCCTTTGACACGGCTATGTTCATCAAGAGTTTTCTGCAACAGAGAACAGAGGCAGTGAAGGCGTTAACTTTCATGCAATTACGAGCCTCGTCATATAGAGATTTCACTTCCTCTGAAGGTATGCTGGCAACAGCGCGGCCAAAAGCTGCACCCGGGAACTGTGTATTACCAGGGCCAAAGTATGTCGGTTGCCCACAATAGTGACAAACGTATATCCACGCATTACTGCCTTTAACCGTTCCAGTATATCCTTTGTTCGATACCAGTGAATTACCGCAATGGCCACAGTCATATTGTTTTGATACTATTTCGCGCTCCTTCTCCCAAGCCATTTTTACCCCCTCTTACAAAGTTATCAAATCACATGGGAATCTCAGCACTGCCTATCTTGCGCTGGTGTATCGGTCAAGAATGCTTGAAAATGGAAAGCCCCCTCCCAGATTTGACTCCAAGAGGGAACAACCGGGAAGTTTGTGCAGAGCGTGCATACTTCTTGAACATATTTTTTTCTCAGCCCCTTTTTCTCGGATCTGCGCCTTGTGTTTGGCAACGCTGTATTTTCCAAACCCACCGCCCATGGACACTTCTTTGAACATCTCGCATCAGAGTTATTCAACTTAGCCTGCCCTGTGAAATCATGTTTGCTTTTATTTAACTGGGGTCAAATACGTCCCCAAAGTTTCCCTTACTTCTTCAATTTCTTGGCAATATAGACACGAAGAGGGCATTCGCAAATATATGCAAGTTCGAGATACAGTGAAAACTTACATTCTCTTGGATCATTTTCCAGGCACACCAAGAATGATTCCAGCCCGATATCTTTTGCTTTACAAAGTGTCTCAAATCCGGACTTGTAGCACTTGAAATCCTTCGGGCACTTGAACTGACTGATGATTGCTTCGATTTCTTGCTTAAGGTCTTCTTCCATGGGCCACCTCCCTGTGATTTGTCAGGGTAAGACCGTCAAGACTCAGTTGAGTTAGAATGGTCCTTACGGTCTTCGGAGTTCTTCTCAATTTGTTCACGGATGGCTTTGCCTTTACTTATTGACCCCCCAGTTTTGTAACCGGAACTGCCTTGAGATGAAAGGGGTATAATCTGAACTAATCTAGCAAGTCAACTTAGTCAGTCGCGGTAGGAATGCCGGTTACCCGGCACCCCCCGCACAGATCCCTACATGAGGAACTACCTCATAGGGCTCCTACCTCGGGTAATAACGCGCAAACGCTGTTATGCAGGGATTGGCCTCCCCAACAGACTGCTTGCCGTATCTGATCAGCGCACTTTACAAGTCAAAGGCCGAATGTAGGTGATACCCTTGGCTGTGTCCGCGGTTTCCCGCTTCGTGCCCGTTTAGGGTTCACCATGTCCGTTCCTTCCCCGGCTCTGTGTCCGGAACTTGTTTCACTGAACAGATTCCCCTTGGTCAGCCCTCTTTCCTCCACCTTCTCCGCAGACTGCAGCGCACCGCAGCCCTTGTTCAAAGGCTTCACAGGTACTATTGGGCTGTCCGACTTCCCGCAACCGTTCATCGCCGTCGTACTCCTTAGATTCACGGCGCGGACCTCGCGGTGCCACCCGACAAGGCCAGTTTGCGGGATCTCCCGGTTCTCGTGCATAGAGTGTCCACGCATGCTCAGGGTCTCTGACTCCGCGGGGCCAGTGCACGACTCGCTGAATAACGCCGTACACTCTGTTGCCTTCCCCATCGTCCGACGAGGTCGGCACCCTGAAAGGGTGATTTCGGAGCTCAATGGCTGGCCTACGCTTTCCCCTGTCAACGCTTTACGTGCAGCCTCACGGCTACCCGCGCATGACTCGGGGCCATGATGGAGCAGCTACTCCTTTCATGTGGGGCTCTTGACTTCGGCTGAGCTCAGTCGAAGCCTCATCCCCTACTCTATGCCGGTTTATCCCGGCGCTTTCCGAACGTCCCCCTTGCTCCCGTCCCCCCTTGCTCCTCATCTTTTGTTTGAGTACGCCATTGGTCATAATGTCAACGATCAGCAGCCTTCAAAGCCTCTATCGCATAGTGACTACCTAAATCCATAACGCGCTCAAAGAGGTCCATAGCCCGTGTCTTTAATCGAAGGCTTGTGCTATGCGTATGGATACTTATTGCAAGACCAACAAAATCATCATCCACCAAACCCGCTGCCCTTTGAATATCTGCGATGTTTTTTCCGAGAGCCAGTTGTGTCTGTTCCGCAATATCCAGGGCCAGTTTTGGGTCTACGAACTGGATCCGTGAAGCATATTCCACGATATCATCTGCTGCATCAACTATTGACTTGGAATGGAGGAATCTAACGATGAATTTCTTTATTGCTGCTTCAGGCAGCGGTAGATGGCGAAATGTCTCGCCTAAATTTCTGCGGGTGCTCTGGTCCGAATCATCACACAATTGTTGCAGTGCAGCCAAGCATTGTTTCAAAAACTTTGGCTGGTCAACGTTCCTAGCCATGACTCTCGCAACGCCTCGCCGTAAGGCTGCATCTCCCCTGAGGCATTTACGATATAACGATTTTGCCCGTGGTACGTTGAAGTAAGCGAAGGAGGCAAGCCTTCCACAGGTTTCCCGTACTTCCTCTTCCTTGCTAACCATGAGCGCCTCGATATGCTTTAGCATTCTTGATCCGTGCCGTCCCAAAGCATAGTAAATAAAGTTATCCGACACACGACATTCCAAAAGTTCTGGCCGATTCTTAACAGCCAATTCAAAGATACTGATGACGCGATCACTATCGAACCGAAGGAGATAAGGGAGGTCTTCAATGAGGCAAGATCGCACAGCGGATGATGGGTCGGTGGCAACTTTTTCTAGCGTGTTCAGCAAGGGTTCAGTATCTAATGGCGAAGCTTCCAGCATGCAGCACACATAAACTCTTACTGCTCTTCCCCGGGTACTATTGATGCCGTGGAAATGGGGATCACCACCATAGTAATGTTCATCATTTTCAGCCTTTGTCTGCCAGGCTTCATGATCTGGGTCAGCCGAAGTCAGGGCGATATCGCGAACCAAGTCTATCAGTTCCTTGGGGACGTTGTCTTTTACACGTTTTTCGATAGCATCGCAGATAGCGCTCTGGATGGTTGTGTCATCCGGTCGCTTCTTGGAGAAAGTTTCGCAAACTGCAAATACGGTAGGAGAAGAGACTGTAGATTTCGCTAATCCCTCGGCAAGAGCACGGAAATACTCCGATGATATACTTTCATCAAAGCGGCTAGCCAACTCGGCGAACCTCTCAGGCTCACTTTCAACAACCTTTTCGAAAGCACGAGAAAGTTCGCTAACGCCCCCTTTGAGAAATCCCTCTCGCGGTTTGCCCCAGCCCGTTTCATCGTCATAATGATGCATAGCATCCAGCCAAGCGTCATCGGTGAGAATCTTGGTCTCCTCCTCAGGAATAGGTGATCCGACAACGCCGGCTCCTACGTGCTCGCGTTCAGGTGGTTTGTAGTCCTTCAACTTTCTACGGAGTAACTCACGGGCGGCTCGGCCTTTTGGTGTCAACAACTCGTCTGGAACCTCCCAGAGTAATTCCAGTTGACTGGAGCCCCGCCAACGTATATTTTCCGCCTTATTTTCCCATGCTGGGTAGTAGGAGAGAATCGTCTCTTCCAGTTTAGCACGCTCATCAGAACTACAATGTGGAAAGGCTGCCCCAATTAACTTCCGTGAAAACTGGATACTAGAACCAATGCCGCAAATTCGAAAACGCAATGTATCCTTCAGTAGATAGTGGCACGCCCAAGACGCAAATTGGCTGGCGTGCTTCGCAAGAACGCCAGCCAGTATCTCGTGCAACACAAGATAGCGGGATTGTTCAATCCGGGCGGCAAAGGTAAGGAATTGTTCCTGATCCTCTTCCGCTAATCGACACAGTGCTTTGTGAACACCCTGAATGACTACAGAAGCAGGGCATCCGAACGGATGCACAAAGCGGGATGAAAAAATCTTATCGGTGAGCCAACCATTCTCATCAGGACTCCAAGTCAAGTCTGGCAAGACCTGCTCCAGCCATGGCAGGATCGTCTCAAGCAATGCACTCGGACAAACATCACCAGCACGATTGATGAGCTTCTCCATCCAGAACATTTGCCGCGGTAGCAGTTTTTCAGCATGGTCACGAAAGGTGTTCATGCGGTCCATGTATGCCTTGATGGCCGCCTCATCATTGGGTGCAGTATTGATCGTTTTAGATTCAAGGCATTCCGCAGCATTGGGTGGCCTCCGCTTTTGTCGCCATTGATTTTTTAGTTGCTCCAGAATGATTCTAAGAGCCCTGCAGCCGAAAGCAGGATTGGCTTTTGCAATGTGATGCAAGGCCAAATCTAAGGTATGCCACGGGCTTTGCGCATTTTCACACAGCCATAGTAAGCAGCTCTCAGCCTCTGAACTCTCCCAACCCTTATAAGTGTTTAAGCACCAACTAATTCGGTTGTTCCACTCCTCTGACAAACGCAACTGCTTCGCAAGGATACCGAATATCTCCTGCGGTCGGGCCTCTTGAACAGAGCGCAGGAATGGAACAATCTCATCATCAAGTGCCTTTCTTGACAACGTAAGAAGATTGGCAAGTTGTGACTGAATGACATCAAACCATTCAGCATTCCCTTGTGCGCCCAAAAGAAAAAGACATCTGTCTTTAGGGGATTCCATGCAAGACAATCCGACAGCCTTTTCCTGGTCGGTTAAATTTTTCTGCTGGCCGAACCATTCAAAGACAAGACGGCGTAAGTGATATCGTATCGGAGAGCTAAGGGCTCTCACCATGACGGCAAATAGAGCGCGCCTGAATTTGCTGGGACGAATCTTGAGTTGGCGCAACCGTTCGTGCGTTCGTCCCCTGTCCATCAGTGACTCTATCTCCCGAAGATACCGTGGGGGATCGACTTCCCGTAGATAGCTCAGTGTTTGCACGATCTGTGGACGAACAAAAAATCCTTGATCTCCTTTCCGGACCGTTTCGACCAATGACTCGTTTTCGGAGACAAAACGACGGGCATAGCAATAATCAAAAAAAGACTGGTGGAAGAAAGACAACTTGTTTCCATCGCGTCGTAAAATGCCCTGACTCTCCAAATAATTTGTCGCTTCGGATGTTTCGTCGAACAAAGAGATAGGTTGGTATAATTCCTGACTATTATGTACCGCGTCTACGAGTTGATATATTGCATCTTGCAACTTTTCCGGTGAGATGGTGGGGGCGTCTGGACGTAAAATCTTGAGTTCCCACAGCACATCATATAGGTTTTGGACCGTAGCGATAGGACGTCTGACCATTCCACGTTTATTCCCTTCTTCTATGACTGTTGCGAATAGGTCAAGATGGAGGGGATTGGTCAAAACCTCTTGTTCTCGTGGCGTCAAGTCTAACCATTTCAAGCCCAGACGACTTAAGATCTGTTCAACTTGTGGTTCAGTGAGGGGCTCTATGGTAAACTCTTGTGTTGACTGAATCTGCCTAAGTTTGGGATCAAATTTCCGATCAGATCTCCTGCAAGACGCGATAATGCATACCCCTTGAATGGAAGACGCTCGCCCAATCATCCCAATCACCGTATCCATGCATGCTTGGTTTCGAGAAAAGGTCAGGGATAGAGCATCCAATTGATCGATGATTAAAACCGCCTTTTCATATTTGGCCACTGCCGCTGCTAAGAGAGCCTCGGGTGAATCAGGCAAGTTATTTAGAGCATGTCGCAAGGAAGCTGCATCCGTGACATTATCGGACAGATCAATATCCGCTTTTATTGCCAGCACAGGGATATCCCTGTTTTCAAGCCTCTCCAGCAAATCATGGAAAATCACCGACTTACCGGCACCAGCCACATCCAGCAAGAAAGCAATAGGGTGTTCTTCTGGTGTTGTATCTATCCATTTTTCAAGATTCGCTGTTTCTTCGCGATCGATACGAATACCTAAGATATCAGATCTGTAATTCCTGAGTGACCCGGACGATTGGCGCAGAACTGTTAGAATATCTTGGGAGATGGATATGGGGAGACGAAATAGACCCCTATTTTCCAGAAAAGCTTCTACCGTATCTTTTTTGAGTAGACTTCCAGGGGAATCCTCAACCAGATCTTTCAAAGCCAAAGCAAACTTATTGGGATCTGCATACCGCTCAATGGCGTAATCTATGATACGTCTCTCAATCTGATCCCGGGTCACCAGACGATGGTTGACTGTCTTGAATAATGGCCACAGATTCTCCCAAGTAATTTCGAGCGTGTCGAGGATCTGAGGGGCATATTCTTGCATGTTTTGAGCTAACGTTCGCTTAAATTCATCTGGAGAAATGGTCTGCCGCGCATGGTCAGCCAAGGCTTGTAATTGCGGTGCAGGAATGTTCGATACAAAAAATAACTTGCTCTGGGGTTCAACGTTGTGTTGGTCACAGAATTGGCGCAATACGCCTTCGTTGAGCAGCCTATTGACAGTCCAAGAAGCGTCTTTTGTATTTTGTTTAGCCTGAAAGAAGCATTTCTGCCCCTTTTCATCCTGAGTTGCATAATCATCTACAAAGATACCCGCAGGTGGTTGGTCAACCGAGAAGGATGAAGAGGCAGGCTGATATCGAATACCTACAAGTCGGTCCTCTAGGAGGTCAGGCATTTCGTAAATAACAGCCTGAATTTCGTACCGAACTCCTTTTAATGTTGAGATACCAGCTGTGTTGGTCATTTTTGGGCGAGAACCGGGACGTCCATAAATAAGTAAGTAAGTCTATAACTATTGCATTTTATTGCTACTTTGTTACTCTTTTGAAGCTTCATACAATCATAAATCCAACAATATGACATCGCGATCAAAGCCTTAACTATCATTGCCGCAGACTCACACAGACATACACAGACCTATGTCTGGCAGACGCTGCCAGGTACTAGTCGTTTCGAACCCATTTGGCGCCCCGGCCTTTCCCCTGAGAAATAATCACTCCTTCATCCCGAAGTTGCCTCAGTACAAGGCGAATCATGTCTCGGCTAACCCATGGGCAATCAGATTCTATGTCTGATATGGCAAAGGGGCCAATTCTTCTATTCACAGCCATTCGGACCTGCGCCGTCTTGGAACCTTTCCCGGCCCGAACCGTTCCTACGCGGTCCTCAAATTCCTGGTATGCCCGAATGAGAACACCCCAGAAATAGTTCATCCATGGATATGCGTCGTGTTTTCCTTGGTGCCAGCTTTGAGAACTTTTTTCCAAGGTTTCATAGTAAGTCTCTTTTGATTCTTCAAAAATCCGTTCGAGACTGATGTAGCGGCCCACCTGATAGTCAAAATGGTAGAGCAGAAGCAGTGTTAGCAGCCTTGCAACCCTGCCGTTTCCATCCCTGAAAGGGTGAACGCACAGAAAGTCAAGGATAGTAAGAGGAATGACAACCAATGGCTCTTTGTTGTGCCGATTGATTGATTCTTTGTAGTTTGTGACGAGTGTCTCCATGGCTTGCGGAGTTTGAACTGCGCTCACAGGCTTGAACCGAATGCGTTTGATGGAGCCGTCAGGATTTTTTTCGATAATCTCATTATTTACCATCTTCCAACGGCCGCCGTCATCGGGCATGTAACCATATACCGTGGAATGACATTGAAGAATGATATTGACGGAAAAATCCATGTACTCGGCAGATTCATGTATTAGGGAAAGCGCATCCCGGTAGCCAGCGATCTCCTGCTCAGCCCTGTTCTTTGGAGTTGTAGATTTCAGTACCAGGGCCTTTATCCGGCCATGGGGGGCTGTGATTCCCTCTAAGCGGTTTGAGGATTCGCTCGATTCGATAATGGCTACTTGCTGGAGAGATTTAAGGATTTCCGGGGTTTGTCTGGAAAAAAGCTCCTGTTTTCCCCGGTATTCGCCGATCTTTTTCAGAACAGACACCTGTTCCACAGAAAAACTAAGCTTTTCCAAATACTTAATGTCCAGAGAATGCACTTTGAGGCCCTTTCTGAATAGGGTAACATAGGGTATTAATGGGTTAATGTCAAGCAGAAATTACCCGATTTACGCGCTTGGGGTCAAATCTTTCATCTTGACAATTCGCGCGCTTTCGGGACGTCCTTAAATAACTAAACAACTCTATAACTCTTGTATTTTATTGCTAATTTTTTAGCCTTTTGAAGCTTCATACAATCATAAATCCAACAATATGACATCGCGATCAAAGCCTTAACTATCATTGCCGCAGACACACGCAGACAAACTCAGACCGATAGCTCTCACAGAGCTCGCGGAGACACGGAGTTTTTTTGTCTGATTTCCTGGGCCGGGAAATTAGACAAGCCTGCCTTTCCGCTGGAGCGGAAAACTGAACAACTGCTGTCATAAACGATCATTTCGAGGGTGATGTTCCTTTGTTTCCCTGAAAGATATGCCAACTCAGAAGAATCGGTTCTTACCAAATACGGCATTCACGATAGCCGCCTCCAGTTCCGGGCTGGGGGTCCACCTGTACTTGTCGTCATAACGCTTCCTGGAATCTGCCCCTGACCGCCTGTCCATGAAGCTCGACAAGCATCCCTTGGACCTGCTTTCCCGAGACCCGCACGCTCATGCCAGTCCGCCCTCGCCGATTGGCGGACGGGCCTCCCGCGGCAGGCGGGTTCGTGTTCTTCTAATATCAAATTACGGGAAGAATATCGATAGTGGAGACAGGACCAAAGGTTTGATGAGGTAACAGAAAGAAAGGATTTGTGGGTGGAATTCTTTCTGCTCTTCTTTTGGAGCGCACGGTTGATGGTTTCCTTTGGGGAGACGGGTGGGCTATTCGTCCGCCTCCTTTTTTGGAGAGTCATTAGAGACTTTACGTGCGCCGAGGCATTCGGAGATGGAATACTTCCTGTTGCAGTCCCAACAGTAAACGACATCATCCATCAGGGACCACGAAAGGTGTTTGTGGCCGCATGGACAATGTTTGGGACCCTCAGGCGGAAGGGATGGTTGTGTGGTTTTCATATCCTTTCCTCCAAGATATTCGCCTCAGACTTCTGTGCCTAAAACGTTATCTCTCAATGATTTAGACAGATTCTCTTATCAGGAAGTAACGCAAAAGTAAAGCTAGAAGCCCCAATTCACTCTTGCATTTGCCTGACGCAGAATCATCCTCTATTTTCCTTGAAGAAAAACCACGAGTTTGCTAATCTTACGAAAAAATGTTTATGGGATAAATGGCCGCATATCTTTCCCTGGTCCAGACCTGGCTAACAGGCTATATGTTCTATATATGAAGTGTGCGCCAGGGCGGGCAGGGAAATCATTTCGGCATTAACTGCAGGGGGCCGGATGCTGGTTTGCCCGTTTCAGCTTCTCCCTTATTCCGCCCGCCTGCCAGCGCCACGCTCGTTGGCCAACAGCAATGCCGGCACACATGGCAATGGCGGGCAGGCAATCCGCATTCTGCATTCCGAAATACTATAATATCATGTCTATCGTTGCAAGACGCAAACAGACCCGACAGATATCTATCGGGGGGGTCAGAATCGGCGGCGGCGCTCCGATCGCTGTCCAGTCCATGACCAATACCCTCACCCACGACGTGGCTGCCACGGCAGCACAGATTCACCGCTTAGAGGCAGTGGGCTGCGAGCTTGTGCGGATAGCAGTGCCTGATCAGGCAGCCGCAGAAGCCGTCGCATCCATCAAGAAAGAAATCTCCATCCCACTGATCGCCGATATTCACTTTGATTACCGATTGGCTTTGGCAGCGATGAAGGCGGGCGCAGACGGCCTGCGGATCAATCCGGGCAATATCGGGGGGGCCAGGAAGGTGAAGGCCGTGGCCAAGGAGGCCAAGGAGCGAGGCATTCCTATTCGTGTGGGGGTCAATGCAGGCTCCCTTGAAAAGAAACTCCTGAAGAAATACGGGGGGGTCACTCCTGAGGCCATGGTGGAGAGTGCCTTGCGGCACGTGGAGCTGCTCAGATCGTTTGATTTTCACGACATCAAAGTCTCCATCAAGGCATCGGATGTGCTGAGAACCGTGGAAGCCCACCGGTTGCTTTCCTCTCAGACCGACCTCCCTCTGCATGTGGGTGTTACTGCAGCAGGCAGCCTGTTTTCAGGCACTGTTAAGTCCGCCCTGGGTATCGGTATCCTCCTTGCCGAGGGCATTGGTGACACCATACGGGTATCGCTTACCCGGGACCCGGTGGATGAGGTCCGAGTCGGCTATGAGATATTAAAGGCCTTGAAGATCCGGCAGCGTGGTCCGGAAATCGTTTCATGTCCCACGTGCGGCCGGTGTGATATCGACCTGGTTGAGATTGTTGAGCGCGTGGAGTCGATCCTGCTTACCAGGACCACCCCTGTGCAGCTTGCCATCATGGGATGCGTGGTGAACGGACCAGGGGAGGCGCGGGAGGCTGACATCGGGATCGCAGGCGGCAAAGGTCATGGGGTCCTTTTCAAAAAGGGGAAAGTCGTTCGCAAAGTGCCGGAGGACAGACTGGTTGAGACCCTGCTGAAAGAGGTTGAGGAATACGAAAGCAGATCACTTTAGCCCGTTAATTGTGAAATTCGTATTTTTTATGGGAGAAAATAAATCCGAAATCCGAATATCGAAATTCGAAACAAACTTTCAATTTT
>JAUWXF010000185.1 GCA_030616475.1 Desulfobacterales bacterium | reverse complement strand
GTTGTCAAAGAAGAAGAAAAGGTGGAGAAGGAGCCAGGCCCTGAGGAAGAAAAGATAGCTGAGCGCAAGAAAGCCGTCGAGCCTCCCAAAGAGGAGCGAGAAAGAGATCTCACCCCCTGGGAGCGATATATCAATAAGAGCTCTCCGCACTTTTGAAGTTTTTTGGAAACAGCCACAACCGCAAATTTGTTCACCACAGAGACACCCCGATACAGTCGTACCTCCTTTGAGCCCATTCTTCCATGCATTCGGAAATTCTATTCGCAATAGTCTCGACACGCCCGTCTGTCATCAAAGAGCATTAAAAGAGTCAAACGTAGACTCCTTTTCTTTAGATGAAGAGAGAAGACAAACAATTCAACATAGTCAACAACGTCCCCTAACTCTCTCGACCCCTCTGGTTCTACTCAACGCGATGACCTGTGCGTCATCTCATCTTCAATGCCCTTTGCAAGCAGATATCTTATATATGCGCTGTAAGACAGGCTCCTCTTTTTTGCGAGCATCTTGACTTTTTGAAGTACAAGTGGGTCAAATTTGATTGAAACAGGTTTTAGTTTTGGCCTTTTAAAAGTATCATTGGATTCTAAAAGATCCTCCCAATAATCCCCAATTGAGTGTCTTTCCCAGAATCTTATCTCTTCTTCTTCTGTTTTGAAATCAGGCAATTTCATTGTTTACCTCTTTCAACTCTTTTTTTTATAAAGCTTTTTCGTTTTGTCATCCATATCCATTGACGTAATAACCCTGGCAATACCTTTACCCTTCAAGACATACACGACAAACAAATATCTTCCGGCAACGGTATAACCAAGCATATATCTTGTTCCTTTTCTACCTTTTCTTATCCAGGGATCATCGTCAAACGCCACATCTTCAACTTCATCAGGAAACACGCCATGCCTTGCAATATGTTCGATATTATTATCATCCCATTCAAATTCTCTAATCTCCATATCGAATTATTACAAAAAGGTATTGTTATTGTCAATACTAATCATGGATCATCAATTTCATGGGTATCAAACTGATTTAAGAAAAACACCCAACCACAGCACAACCTTTTCATGAAACAATCCTTCATACATCAGGAATCTTTCACGAAATATCTTTCTCCTCTTAATACACCTGACAATAATGTGATGCAATGCACCTGGGGCGTCAATTCTTGCTTTTCCTGGCATAAATGACCACATACATCCTTTAACAGGACATGAAACGCATATTTGCATTGTCCCCTGTTCTATAATCACTAATCAAGATTTGACCCATATGTTTCCCACGTGGTTCTTTCTTTTTGTCAAATGTGTAGGTCTGACACCGGTGGTTCCTCTGCCTGTCAAATGTTGAGATCTGACCCCATTGTTTCCCGAATTTAAAAAACAGTACTGTGCATGAACTGTGCATGCACAGTTAGCCTCTAATCTTGTATTTGCAGTTTGGATCATTCCGGCTGACCTCTGACCTCTGCTCACTGACCACTGACCCCCTGACGCGAAACCGTTTGTCGTTGTTTGGCTAAATAATGTTGGTCCAACGCTTGACGGAGATACGATTTTATCACCGCTTGACGGCTAACATTCAATTTTTTTGCTATGTCATCCAACTCCTTCAGCATATCAAGGGTAAAATCAACATTAACTCTCTGAACAGGAGGCCTCATCTCGCCTTCATTTGTAAAAAACTTTGAAACATCGTTTCCTTTCATCGCTAGTTCAGCAATTTCATCTGCGGTTGGAGACTTTTTCTTAGCTGTTTTTTTCATATAGTTTTTCCTCTTGCTTGGTTGACTTCCAGAGTGTAACAAGATGATAATATTTACCATCCTTGTCTTCCCTAACTTCATATATGACAGAATATAGCTTGCCTTGTACCCGCCTATTGCACGAAATTGATCAGGGTCATCTGATCGACAGTCAACATAATAATAATGATTCCAAATTTCCTGAACCTCATCAAAACCAATTCTTCGTCTTGGATCTTTTCTTAATTTTTCACTTTTTTTCCTGTCAAACTTGAATCTCATGTCAATTAGAGTATAACTGTTATACCCGCCTGTCAAGACAGAAGTTGCTATAGCGTTCAAAAAAAGCAATGGACAAACAAGCAAGCTCACTTTGCAAGGTTTCCCGGCACTGCGTCCGGCCCCTGTTTTGCTCAACCGAATTCCCCTCGGCCAACCCCATTTTCTCCACCACTTCCGCCATACGCTTGTTGTCACGTATCTTATTCGAAAGCTTCTCAGATACTATTGGGCTGTCCGACTCCCTGCATTCATTCATCATGGCCGGGTCAGCACACTCCTTGCCATAACGGCGTGTACAGTGTTGCCTTCCGTAGTCTTGAAGCACGTCGGCACCCGAGATGTACTTCATTTCGCGGCTCAATACCCAGCCTGCACGCACCCCTGTCAATGCTTCGCTATCAATGTTACCACTGATACCGCATGACTCGGGGCCAATGTAGTTGGCTAAACTTTCACTGTAAGACTTTTGCATTCCCACCACCTTGCCGGTTTTAATCGGCGCTTTCTCAAGAGGAAAAATTTGACCCAAAGCAACCACTAAAAAGCATAAATACCAATGACTTGAATAAGTTAATTACTTAGTTCTGGACGTCCCCAACTCCCAACTCCCATGCTTGAGAGAAAGAGCCGAAACGAGAAAGTTGAAAAGTAAAGAACGTCCCCTACTTTTTCCATATTAGCCCATATTTCCAGATCATTTGTATGGATATCAGTAACATAGCTTGGCCCGACCCCAAAGGTAGACCTACTTGGCATGGCCCCCCCTTTCTACGCGCTTTCTTATTGACGAATTCCATACCTTCGGACATAATGTTTCTTGTTCTCTTATTCCAACTATGTTACATAGCCCAAGTTTATGAAAGTCCTCTATAGGGGGAAGATGACATGGAGATAATTGAGCATGCATTGATTGAAAGTTTGAAACACGTTGAGCCTGCTGAAACGATTGATATTAGCCTGGCACGCTTACTAAAAGCGCAGGCAGAGGAGAAGAGAAGGTACTACCAATCTCTGTTCCGATATTATCAAAGCCGTTTCCGTATTAGCCCTGAAGAATTCTATGCGTCGAGGATCCAGGGAAAGGATCATACATGGGAAGACGAGGAGACATACTTTGATTGGATAACCTCTCTCCAGATGGTTAGGGAAATGGATGAGGAGATTGAAAAGTTGCAGGAGATCCTTGCCCGTGTCGAAGATTGATAAGCTCCTCAAAGAAGCAACCAAATTGCTTCAACAATATCCCTATTACAAAAAGTGCCATGTGCTGAACCGTGGGAATAACTATGTTAAATTCCGTTTAGTCATTACAAAAGACCTTTTTGTTCAAGTAAACAGGAATGAATTGGCTTTGATAACGAACCTGGCACTGATTAACCAATCGAAAAGGATTTATGGAAGAGATGAGTATAGAACACACTGGCACAGACACCCATCCGACAATCCAAGCTGTCATAATTTTTCAGAAGAAGGGAAAAAGAAGGTATCACTCCGAGAATTTCTATCTGAGGTTGACAACATGCTTCACGAAAAAGGATTGGTCCGACATCTATAGCATGAATTCTTCTCCAGTATCTTCAATTCTGAGCTCAGATGTTAGGTTGTCAACAAGCTCATAAAGCGTATCCATAGGTATTTCTACCTAAAGTGATCGGTTCAGGGTTCAAGGTTCAAAGGTTAAGGTTATAGTCTACTTTACAAGGGTTCAGGGTTCACGGTTCACGGTTCAGGGTTCACGGTTGACAACCTTTGAACCTATGAACTTTGAACGGTGAACTTTCTTTATTGACGCGTCATCCTTTTGCTAACAGCCAGTTAGGGTTCTTCAACCGGGAACCGTGAACGTTGAACCGCTCAACCCAGGTAATGAGTGTGTAGAAAAAGTCCAAAAACGCTAGTAAAACCCAATTGCTAGTCCGCTTAACGTACTGATATCATTGAGGCTGAATTTCATAAAAATGCCATAAAATTACTTGTTCTACAGACTCAACGGTTATGTTTAGCTGCGCAGCCGGCTTCGGTGGAACGAAACAAGGAAGATGGGAGGGATGAGGAGAAGGGCAATTATGGTTAATGTGAGTGTTGGGCCGAAATGAAGCATCGCATAGCTGACAGCTACTAGGGGGAGCAGGCCGATGCGAACTACGGTCTTCAATGTTTCGTCTTTTGAAATGAGATGCGCCACTGGTGGTGAATACCTGTAATAGGTGCTAATAAACTTGCGCCCAAATTGACAGGAATGAAGATATTGATCTCTAAAATCCCTCAGGATACCAACATGCCTTTCCATGGGTGACCCAAAGGCTGCCGTGGCGATGAAGCAGCCACCACCACCCCTGCGCCTGTCCTCAGTACCACCGGGGTTTTGGGCGGTGGTGGCAGACACCTCTTCACTGTAGTCACTGTCAACTGTGTTCGGATTGCTTCCGTTGGGCTCCGTTCGTGTCTGGACTATGCAGTAGTATGTAGTGCTTGAATCTAGCCCAGTGATCTCCATCTGAGAAACAGATTTGTCTGCTGTGGTGCCAAACAATGTGTATGGTCCATCAGAGGTTGCGCTGTGGAAAACCCGGTAACCACCCGGGCCGGCTGTGTATGTGATGGGTGTCAAGCTGACCTGAATGGAGCTAGAAGAGACAGGGGCAGCAGCTACATTTTCCGGTGCAATGGTCTGCGTGTCTTCCCAGTCGGGATCCTTGCCATTTAAGAATACGCGTAAGGTATCATCATCGGTGTACAGCGCATTGTAGCCGATGTCAGTAGTAGTATCTGACAGGTTTATCAAGTCAGTCAAACTGGTGGGGATGGTGCCTGTGAGGTTGTTGGAATTGAGGTGAAGCCTCACAAGATTTGTGAGATTTCCAATTTCTGGTGGTATACTCCCCGTTAACTGGTTCCTAGAAAGATGAAGCCTCACAAGGTTTGTGAGAGTTCCAATCTCTGTTGGAATGCTGCCCGTTAGTCCGTTGTAAGCAAGGTAAAGGTACATAAGATTGGTAAGGTTTCCAATCTCTGAAGTGATGGTTCCGGTCAACTGGTGTCCTTCAAGAGAAAGTCGTTGAAGATTAGACAGGGTTCCAATCTCAGGTGGAATGCTCCCCGTCAACTGGTTCCAGGAGAGGTAAAGTTCCATAAGACTAGTAAGGTTTCCAATCTCTGATGGGATGCTCCCCGTTAGCTGGTTTTGACCAACATAAAGTTCTTGAAGATTAGACAGGCTTCCAATCTCAGGTGGAATGCTCCCCGTTAGCTGGTTGTCACTGAGATCAAGGCACAGAAGATTTGAGAGGTCTCCAATCTGTGATGGGATGCTTCCGGTTAACTCGTTTCGCCAAAGGTGTAGCCTCTGAAGATTTGAAAGGTTTCCAATCTCTAATGGTATACTTCCCGTCAACTGGTTCCGGGAGAGCTGAAGTCTCACAAGACTCGTGAGGTTTCCAAGTTCAGGTGAAATCGCCCCCCTCAGATTGTTGTCATAGAGGTCTATCCGTTCAACCGTTGTTTCCGCTCCATCCAAGGATATCCCATACCAATTGCTTTCTGTACCGGGCATGGCAAAGCCATCCGCATCAAGTGGGGGTTCTTTCCATTGGTTGCTGTTGTTCCAGTTATCACCATCTGTGCTGTTGTAAAGGGCAATTAAGGCCTTTCTTTCATCAGGAGAAATATCTGCACACACATCCCAAACCATGCCTCCTCCGAATACCAGATAGACAATGGCTATGCCCATGAACAGGCTTTTGGTTATTATGTTTAGGTTCAAAAGGTACGTGACATTCACTTTCATGTACTGGATCCTCCTTTTCCGAAGAGAGCACGGAGTTCTATCTCTCACCCGCTCCCTTCAGTCGCTTGAGCTCTCTGGTAATTCTGGTCTCTCACAGAGCTCGCAGAGATCACAGAGACGAATAAGTTTGTCTGATTCTTCTGAGAGGGAAGAATTAGACAAAATGCTCAGTCCGCCGGAGGCGGACGCGTTTGTCATGTG
>JAUWXF010000357.1 GCA_030616475.1 Desulfobacterales bacterium | reverse complement strand
TCGTACTCAGGTCCTGCCATTGCTACGCCCGGGCCGAAGCGATCGACGCCGACGTCAATGGCTTTACGCTGCCATTTGGAGGTGCCTACCCTGGCGACTCCCCGGCCGAAGCGGCCCTCAGCAGCGGCTTTTGTGACGCCTTCCTTGTAGCGGGGCTCGGCGGCCATGGTCTCGGCTTTCCAGTCGCGCCTGGGAGACCTGACACCTGCTTCGTAGTCGGGGGAGCGCAAGGGGGTAACGCGGGACCATTTAGCAGCAATCTCAGCAGCTGAGGCAATGGGGGTAGGCATAGGGACTCCTGAATGTGGAAATTATATATTCCAGTGTGGAAGTTTGACGTTTTAGTGTGGAAGTTATATTCAATATCATGTTGGTAACCTGAAGCGAAATTAGGGGGTAGTATAGTGGATGTCAAGAATTGTTGGTAATTGATATAACATCAACATAGACAGGACAAGTTATATACAAGTAATTAAGATTAATATATAGAGGGGGGAGCGGTGTGTTATTCACAATTAAGGGGTCCCTCTCTTATAATAGTAATAATAATGAAGTAAGTAATATCTATGGGGGAAGGTATAACCGGAGAGGGCGGGTGAAGGGTTAAATAGACTTGATATTAAAATATATACAGTGTAAACTTGGTGGTGGTCGTAGTTCAACCGCGGGCCGTGGCTTCCGCCCAGGTCATCCGCTTCTCAATGCCGATGGGCGAAGGCACGGCCGCGGGGCCCAGATAACGAGCTGGGTTGGTAGAACGCCGTTTTGTTACGTCGGAGATGCAGGTTCGAGTCCTGCCGATCGCGCAACAGAGAAAGGGGACCTGGGTGGAAAAGTGCGAGAGTCATAAAGTAGTGAAGGGTCTGGTGGAGCGGAGCATGAAGGAGGACGGAAAGGTAATCCGGAAGAGGCGTTGTGACGTGTGCGGAACGCTGATGAAGACAATAGAAATGACGGAGGACCAACTGGAGTTTAGAAAGGAGAGGTTCGAGAAAGAATTAAGGGTGATCAGGTCAGAGTTGGTTCAATATAAAAACTGGGTTGATTGGGTAAAGAAAATGTATGAGGCAGAGGA
>JAUWXF010000291.1 GCA_030616475.1 Desulfobacterales bacterium | reverse complement strand
GAGGGAGGGGTTCATCATTTACGCCATACTCTGCCGATTCCTCGGCTACCTGCCAGCGCCGCTCTCGCTCCGGAACTTTCCGCTCCAATGTTTTCTCCAATCCATTCAGCATGCGAATGCATTCTTTGTAGCGGCCCCTAAATTCAAGATACGACTTTTCTGTAATGTATCCTTTGAGTTTTGCCATGAACAGGTGATGAATTGTCTCACCTCCTTCTCCTCTGCTACGATTCATACCTTCGATCTTGTTACCTGAAACCTGAAACCTGAAACCTGAGGAATATATATATCTTTTTATAGATTCTCAAAATTAACAAAAGTCTATCGCTATTAAGCAAATGATAAGTAATAAGTTAACAACAAAAAGAATTTAGGCGTATAGAGGGATGAGGCTCGTCTGTCAACCAAGGAAGCATCGCAACTTGGGCGAAGCCCCTATCTTCATATGTTGCAGCAGTTGTAAACCACTATTTCTATGTTTGACCCCACTTTCTGATACCAGCGTCCATCATTTAGCAACTAGTAATATTTTTTCTTCTTCGAGACTGATCCGAAGATCAACCCTATGAAGAACACGCCGGCCCCAGCCAGGAACCACCGCTGCGTTCGTGTGCGCCCGAGGCGCGCATTCTCCTGCCGGAGGCGTTCCACCACCTTATTCAGCCCGTTGTTTGCCGTCCGGAGTGTATCACGTTCCCCCACCAACGCCACCACGTCCTTTGATTGATCGACAAGAGTGTCGTACTTCTCGGTAATCTGTTTTAGCTCCCTGGTCGTGCGGGATATCTCTTTCCTGTTCTCGACGACCGCCTTCTCGAACTCCTTCACCCTTATGGCACGGCTCTGCTTGGCGGCCTCAAGTTTGTCCCTTAGCGAGGTCCGGTCCTTTTCGAGTTTTTCAACCGTTGCCTCCAGTTGCTTTACGTCCCTTTTCAATGCTGCTATGATTACAGGCTTCGGTGTCTTGGAGCTTATATACTGCTTCAGGACCCATCCCTCCTCGCCCTCGTCCGTCCTGACCTTGAGGTAAAGTTCGTCTTCCTCAAGCACCTCGAGAGGGGCGTCCGTCTTCAGGGTTCTTATCACCTCATACTCGTTTCCCGGGCCTGCGCGGAGACAAAGAATCAGCATATCCGACACATATCGCGTGTCTGCACGGGCAGATCCAACGGTAACAGGTATAGGGACAAACATTACGAAAACAACGATAAATGTTAGCTTCCTGATTTTTGTGACTCTCATAATAATCCCTCCGACCCCACTTTCCCCATAAGCGGTTTTGGGCACCAATGGGGTCAAATCTTTCCTCTTGACAATTGGGGCACTTGGTCGCTCAATTTATCAAATCTCTTCCTCAACTTTGCTTCGCGTTTCAACATGGTCTGCAACCTCTTCCTGGAATGACAGAGGACAGGGGGCGGTCTTGCGTTTGTGCGTTTCTTTCGATGTCGAGAAGCAGGTGCTGTTCGCGTGACGCTTGATTCGTGCATGCCAAGTTTGTTGGCAACTGACGTGGTACTGATCCCCAGTTCCCATACGGCCCAATAGCAAAGCAGGCTGCGGGCTTTTACACGCTGCGCTTGCTTGCCAGGAAACAAAATCTCTCGGGGTTTCATAATGGACCCCCTTTTACTTTACTAACCAATTAAGAAGTTGTCATGTCCTTTGCTTTCAACAGGTACTCGATGTCCTGCAAATCCTTTACATTCCTTTGTCTTATCTTCTTTGTCTTGATCAGATCATCAATGGACGGTATGTAGAAGAAAATAGCTTGTTCAGGGTCTTCCTTAACAGTTGCATTTTCATAACATGACTTGAATTCAACCAGCTCTCCTTCAAGATTTCGAATAGATTTGTGAAAAAAAAGGTCAATTTTTTTGGGGCCGGCATAGGCTTGAATGATGGGTTTCATGCTATCTTCTGAATCGGACAGACTGCATCCTTTTTTCAAGAAATAAGAAAGCACCACAGCCCTTTCTTTTGAATCTATCCAAAAATCATAATCAGCGGTCAATACAGGTGCGCCATATAGAACAACCGCCCTTCGTCCAATAATGAGGTATCTTATTCCCATCCGGTTAAAGTCTTTGACGATGTCAAAGAAATCTAATTCGACTTCCGGTTCCATGGCACTCCAAACCTCTTGATATAATCCTGAAAGGCTAACCATTCTTTCTCAACGTAGCGAAGCCTCTGGCAAGGAGAAAACTTCGAAAAATGGGCAAGGTCTTTTTCTAATTCCTCCTGTCTTTCATCTGGTATGTCTTCCACGCTGCCCGGATAACGTATTTCCATGTTTTCCCAAACCCTCTATTTTCTTCGCTTATCTACCTTTACATTTAAAGTTCATTCCTTCTGTTTGCTGATTGAGCAACCTTAACTTTAAAACTTAAGATGTCCCCTATCTCCCCTCAGCCACTCTCCTCTGCTTCGGGAATTTCAATTTCAATGGTTTCCCGATCACTGGCAAACCATTTCTGAACATACAGCGTACCGATAACAGGTGGCTTACCGGGGTTAGGCTTTTCCGCGTACTTGATTGTATTCT
>JAUWXF010000114.1 GCA_030616475.1 Desulfobacterales bacterium | reverse complement strand
TCTTTAATCAGAGGACATAAGTATCGATGGGATATTCAGGGTCTACGTTGTAATCGTCGTAAGACGGAAATTGAGTGTCTGCATAATCTATGTGGTGACCAACTGGTGGCCCATTGGCCCGGGGTGGAGGCTTTGGTTTGACAAGCCACAAACCGAGGTGCTTGAGGATTTTTTTGATGACCTCAGGATCCTCTATGAAACTGATCAGTCTCATTCGCCCCTGACATTTTGGGCAAACAAGGGGATCAACATTATAGATTTTCTGGATCAACCTAGCCCAATCCTTACGGAAAGCACTGGGTGAAATATCAGATTCAATCAGGGATGGCACAACATCATCTTTGCCCTGCTTTTTCCTCATGCCACGGGATTTGTTACTGTAATAGCCATAGTAGCGCACCATCTGTTCGCCCCTATTGGGGATGTGGGTTGTAAGCAACGCAAGCCAATCTAATGCGTCAAAGGTTTTTTTTGTGTTACCGTTCCCCGATCTGTGTCGAGGACAAGCTTTGGATTCATGTATCACTTTTGCCATGCTATCGGATGATTCATGCGCCGGTAAATACGCCATCCGTTCCTGGGAGAAGGATGCGCGAATGATATAGCGTGCCAGATTTTCGAGACCCTCTTCGTTGTGCGGCCAGATCGCATTGCCACAGTAAACGTTGAACCCCTGGCCCAGACCGGGATTTATCAGCTTATAGCCCATAGTAAGCATGTCGCGCCAGGGCAGGCCGCTATGTCGCCAGCTCATCAGGTTTTCGATCAGGGCGTCGCTGATCTTGCCTTCTGCTTTCAACATCTTGAACACTTCGTAGCGGAACAGTTCCTCCAGAGCCTTTCCATCAGGCGTTGGGCAAACCATAAATGAGCCGTCCCCATAAAAGCAACCATCCGTGGCGATAATATGTAGATGCGGCCCGCCCTGGCGCTTATGCCGATATAGAGTATATCAAGCTCGTAATCCAGGTCTGGGCCAGGGATTGAAATTTAGAAAATCGCCAAACGACTGTATTGCAATCACAGCACCAGAAACTGCATCTTCATACGGCACGGCTTGCCTTAGGTACTGGCTTAATACCTTCCACGCACACTGGCTCAACTTGGACAACAGGCTCCGGTCAAACATGAAATATATCCTCAGCCTCTTGGGAATACTCAATACCCACTGCCGGTGGGGAACATATTTCAAGATGTTCTCACACAGCTCTTCCGCAAAAACGATCACCCGCTTTTGATGACATGACGGGCAGAAGTGCCGACGCTTGCAGGAAAATGCCAAAAGATACTCGTGGCCGCAGTCTGCGCATTTGACACGGGCAAATCCATTGTGGAGGTCGCCACAGTCAAGATACCGGTGAATAACGCGGGCAACATAAGGCCGGAAAAAGCCATACTGCCTTTCAAACCGTTCCTCATAGACCTGCTCAAATGCTTCAAAATGATCTTCAACACACCGATAATACGGTGAATCGTGTGGATTGCGAGGCCGGTAAACAGCACTTGGGTCAGGCATGGTATGTTCCATCGCAACTGGAATATTAGCTTCGTGCGGCAGGGAAATAGAACAAATGTTCTAATCCGTCAAGGAAAAATCATTTTTTGCTTGATAAATAGTACACATGTTCTATGCTATGGCGTATAGAATATGTGCCCGTATTATGGAAGCAGATCATGGAAAGTCTGTCAGGCAAGCAAGAGCAGGTTTTGAAGTTCCTTAAAGATTTTAATGCTGAAAATGGATTTCCACCGACCATAAGAGAGCTTTGCCATCACTTTGGGTTTAAGTCCTTAAACACCGCCCATTTTCATCTGCGCTCTCTGGAAAAAAAGGGATATATCCAGATTCATCCCGGCAAAGGGCGTGGGATCACCCTGCCTGGAGCTCGCCCCTTGTCCGAAAGACAAATTCCTGTGGTGGGCAGGGTTGCGGCAGGCACGCCTATTTTAGCTCTTGAAAATTTTGAGGAGTTTTTGGGCATTGATAGGCGGTTTTTTGGCGCTGAGGAGTGCTTTGCGGTTCAGGTTAAAGGGGACTCCATGGTGGATGCCCATATTCAAGACGGAGATTATGTCATTATAAAAATCCATGATCAAGCCCAAAACGGTGATATCGTAGCCGCCCTGATTGAGGATGATGTAACCCTGAAATATTTTTACCGGACCAGAAACCAAATCAGACTGGAATCGGCCAATCAAAGGTACCCTTCCCTGAACTTCAATAAGAGTGCCCAAGGGTCTTTAAGAATACTTGGTGTTATGGTCGGACTAGTAAGAAAAAGGTAGGGTGTACACAAAAGACTTTATAGAAGAGAATTTGAAGGATTTACTGTCTAGTGGCCCGAATGAAATCGATAATTAAATCCGCTTTGCTATGTGGAGTTGATTTAACACTCAATGTCATTAACTTAAAGGCCGTTGATGAAATCCCCCCCAGCCCCCCTTTAAAAAAGGGGGGAGCTTTTTGGCTTAAGTTAATAACATTGATTTTGTCCCTACTATGCTTGTTCGTATCTCCATCATCCGGACACGCGGCCAAAGACGTGAATGTGGTGCATGTTGAAGCCTACGCATCTCATGAACGCATCCATGCTGGTGAATCCTTTCAAGTAGCCATTATTGCAACCATAAAACAACGCTTTCACATCAATAGCCACAAGCCGACGGACGAGTTTCTGATACCCACAGTTGCTCAATTTGACGAAAGAAAAGGCATCGTTTTCGGACCGGTGAGCTACCCGGAACCGGTGCTCAAATCCTTCTCCTTTGCTCCACATAAGGTATCTGTTTACGATGGCGTAATTGTCATGTTGACCTTGGGCAGACTCGCTGAGGATATTGCTCTGGGAGCAACCAAAATATCAGGCAGGCTAACTTATCAGGCCTGCGATGAGCAACGGTGTTTCATGCCCGACTCTGTCAAGTTTGAGATACCCCTGAAGACTGTCAGGGCAGGTGAACCGATCAAGCTGATCCACAAACATATCTTCCAGCAAAAAACGCCCGCCCTGGCGCGACGCCCGCCAAACAAGTTGTTGCCTTTGAAATCCATGTCTGGGCCAGGGTCTGGCCCAAGGGGGGAGAGTTTGAGTGGGGGTGAATTGCGCGCCAAGCAGGTCATTGAAAGAGGTATTTTATACGCTGTTGCGGCATTTTTCCTCTTTGGGCTGGCCTTGAACCTAACCCCCTGCGTCTATCCTGTTATTCCCATGACTGTAAGCTTTTTTATGGGACAAGGTGAGCGGAAAAAGCGGGATATGTTTGTCCTGGCCTCATCTTATGTCGTGGGAATCGCCCTCATTTTTTCCATCCTGGGTTTAATCTCCGGCCTTGCGGGCAGGCAGTGGGGTTTCTTGTTTCAAAATCCATGGTTTGTTATCTTCATCACCATCATTATTCTTTCCATGGCGGCGAGCATGTTTGGGGCTTTTGAAATCACGGTGCCATCATCTTTAATGACAAAGCTTGGAAAATCGCGACACGGTGCCGTCGGCTCTTTCATCATGGGATTGACGGTCGGGGTGGTTATTGCTCCATGTGCAGCCGGCATTATCATCGGGCTGATTGGCATCGTTGCCAGGCTGGGTATTGTAGCAAAAGGAGCGTTGCTCTTTTTTGTCATGGGTTTGGGACTGGGGCTCCCTTATCTTTTCTTGGCCATGTTTTCCGGGCTTATGAACCGGTTGCCCAAATCGGGCATGTGGATGGTCTGGGTACGAAAGTTGTTCGGCGTTCTCCTGATTGGCGTGGCCATCTATTTTCTCCTACCGCAAGCCAAACAGATCAATGACCAGCAAGGATTCTATCTGGGTGTCCTGGGTATTTTTGGCGGGCTCCTGCTCGGTTTCCTGGAGCGCGGGGAGGGATACACCCGAAGCTTTAAGATAATTCGCGGTATTTTTGGACTCCTGCTCATCCTTTCAGGGGCCTTACTTGTGAACGCGGCAATCCAACCTGAGCCCCGAGGAATCGATTGGGTATACTACAGGGGGCAGTCCATTGAGCAGTTGCAGGAGAAGAATAGACCCATCCTAATTGACTTTTACGCGGATTGGTGCGCTGCCTGTAAGGAATTGGATCGTAGGACGTTCAGGAACAAGAAGGTCGTGAAAAAGGCAACAGGGTTCGTTATGGTCAGGGTGGATTGTACCTCACCCGATAACAAATGCACCGCCTTAACGAAAAAATTCAAGGTATCAGGGTTGCCCACGGTGGTTTTCGTCAATAGTAAGGGTGAAGAGATCGATGGCTTGAGAGCTGTTGGCTTTTTGGGGCCTGCTGAGATGCTGAAGAAAATGGAGGCGGTTGTAGCTCTGTGATTTCAATAGGTTGTGGAAATTCCCAAACAACTATTAACTGTTTTGGGTCTGAATGTGCTATCTTATTAAACAAAAACAGGAAGGCGGACTTTTTACGAGACCCCAAGATTGGCCAAGAAAATGAACGAAAGAAGACCAACAGTCTTACTGGGTGAAAGCACAGCAACGTCTGATGGTTCGGTCAGAGGGTTGTTGGAGGAACGTAATATGGAGGTTTGGGAATGCGCAGATGGAATTGAGGCCGTTCGCAAAGCCTTCGCGAAAAACCCTGATCTAATCATTTTGGATGTAACGCTGCCACGACTGAACGGTCATCAGTGTGCCCGGATATTGAAAAGTGATCCTTCCATGAATTCTACTCCGATTATCCACATGGGTTCTTCAAAAAACCCGATTGAGCAATATTGGAGCAGGGTCTGCGGGGGAGACGATTATCTGCAAAAACCGGTAAATGAGACGGATTTAGACGAGGCTCTCCATAGGGTCCTTCGCAAAGAAACCGGTAAGCATCGGTTGTTTGCTCCTGTTAGCACGATCCAGGACCTGGAAGACTATGCAATTTTGACTCTGGCCACCAACCTTTTGGAACAGGAGCTTCTTCGGGCGAACATCCTAAACGAAATCAACATGATCGACATATCCGCCATGCCTACTAAGGATCTTGTAATGGCTGTCATGACCATTGTCGGTTCTCTATATGATTTTACCCTGGGAGTGACCTTACTTCTTTATGATCATCGTGGAGAGTTCTTCTTCTACCAGAACGGACAGGTTGAGCAAAATCGGTTGGACGAGGTCAGAAAGCTTATTTTTGAGCATTTGCAGCGGCAACACGAGATTTACCTGGAGCCGAGACAAATAAAGCAGAACCTTTTGCTGTCAAGTCAGGGCAAAGAAGTCAGCAGAGGAATGGATGAACTATATATTCATACAAAGGAGAGTGGCCCCATTCGCTCTGTCTTGGCTTTTGAGAATATTGGATTTGACGAGCTTAAGGCAGGTGAGCATGAAATTTTTGGACTTGCTCTAGGTCTTGCCCAGGGCATATTGGAGAAAAAGATATTCTTTGAGATGTCCCAAGAGTTATCCATTGTCGATGCTGTCACAGAAGGCTATTCCATGGCCTTTTTCATGGCATGTCTGAGAAGAGAGGTCGAAAATGCCATAAGAAATAAATACCCCATGACCCTTGCTACCATAGCTGTTTCGAATTTCAGGGACCTTACCAAAGACCTCAGTATCAATGAGGTGCATGGCTTGATTCGTATCATCAAGGATCTTATTCTAAGGGTTACGCGTAAATCGGACATTGTGGCCAGATGGGAGACGGCATCCTTTGCCTTTTTACTCACTCACGCCCAACTGGAAAAGGCCCGCTTAGCTCAGGAGAGAATCGGTAAGTATATAATCAAGAATCTCTCGCGACATCTACCTTCCTCGGCCGAGTTAGTGTTGGATATGGGTATCAGTGAGTTTAACCGAGAACGCGACCGAACACCGGAAATCTTTTTTGCTAGCGCCCAACCAAAGGGAGCGCCTGAAAAAGGAAAAAGCGAAGATGAATCCAACCAGTAAGGTTAGGGTCGGTGAATTGCTTGTCCGGGAGGGTGTCATTACTCCTGAGCAGTTAGACCAGGCTCTGTCGGTTCAGAAAAATCAAAAAGTATATAAACCATTGGGAGAAGTCTGTGTCGAACTCAAATTTCTCTCCAGGACCGGGTTGAACCGAATCATCAATAGGCATAAGAAAAGCATCCGAATAGGAGATCTGCTGATCAACCTGGGGTTGATCACTCCGGAACAGCTGAAGGAGGCCTTGGAGCATCAGAAATCGGAAGGTGGAAGAATAGGCGACATCTTAGTGAAAATGGGATTTGTCACAGAAACTTCTCTGCTCAACACGTTGACTATACAAATGGGAGTTCCCAAGATTATTCCTGACTTCGATCTAATTGATAAAACGCTCCTGGAGGGGATCAGTGAAGAATTCTTGATGAAATATGAGGTGGTGCCAGCTTTTAGGGAAGACGATGTGCTGACCGTCATCATGAGCAATCCTCTCGACGAACAAACCATTCTTGACTTGAGCAATGCATTCAAATGCAAAATCGAGCCTGCAATTGCTCTATCAGCAGATATTAGGCGCGCGATTGAACAACATTATCGAAAGGCTACACTTGGAAGCCAAGGCGTTTCTGAGAAAGACAAAAAAGACCTAATTATCGGGGATACGAGTTTTTCCCGGGAGACCGGAGACAACATTGTAGGAATACTCGATTATATTATCACCAACGGCATCATGGAAGGGGCGAGCGATATTCACCTTGAACCTAAAGAAAAGTGCTTGCGGTTGCGTTACCGCATCGATGGGATATTGCGGCATAAGACCGATTTACCGATCTCCTTAGCCCCAGGCCTCGTGTCGCGAATCAAGGTTCTCTGCTCACTCGATATTGCTGAAAAGAGAAGACATCAGGATGGGCGCATTGAAGCTCGGATTATGGACAAAGAGGTTGATCTCAGGGTCTCGGTTTATGCTTCTGCCTATGGTGAGAATGTAGTAATCCGCATTCTGCACCGTACAACCGAACTGATTGAGCTCGACGCATTAGGTATTTCCCCGGCCAACAGAGCCAATTTTCAGCAAATGCTGGACCAGCCTTCAGGAATCATCCTAGTTACCGGACCGACAGGCAGTGGTAAAACCACGGCTCTCTATGCTGCTTTAAATTACTTGAATGACGGACAAAGAGCGATCATCACTGTGGAAGATCCGGTTGAATACACCATGGATGGAGTTGTGCAAGGGCAACTCGATCAGAAATTAGGGCTTACCTATATCGATTTCCTAAAATCTATGATGCGTCAGGATCCGGATGTTATCATGATCGGAGAGATAAGGGACTCTATTGCAGCAGAGGCCGTAATCCAGGCTGCCTTAACCGGCCATAAGGTGATGAGCACCTTTCACACAGATGATACAACAGGGGCGCTCTTGCGACTTATGGATATGGGAATTGATACCTTTCTGATATCTTCCACGGTGGTTTCGATAGTTGCTCAGCGCCTGGTCCGAACCCTTTGTCCAAAGTGCCGAAAACCTTACGTGCCGGACCGAAATCTGTTAACTTCTTTTGGTGTTAGTGCGACAGGTGCAGACAAATTTAAGTTCTATCAAGCAGCCGGATGTTCTGGTTGTGGTGACATAGGGTTCAAAGGACGTACTGCGGTACACGAGATTCTGTTGGTCAATGATGCGATCCGTGATGCCATTCTGTCACGAAAGACCTCCAGTCAGATCAGGCTCATTGCTCGGAATCAGGCCAACCTGATTTCCATGCGCGAGGATGGCTTCTACAAGGCCACTAAGGGAATTACCTCCCTGGAAGAAGTCATCCGGGTGGTTTTTCACAATCAAGGCGATGAGATGTCTCCTCGTGCTCCGGAAGAGGTAGTAGCTCTTTGCGAAAAGGTCCCAGCCTTGATCCCAGACCAAGACGACTCAATGCCGGCCCTAAGCGAGAGATCAGTGCAGCAAGCCGAAGCTTCAGTCTCAATCAGAGACTCCAATCTTTCCGTGTCAGACGGGGAAGTCTACAGGATTCGCTTTGATGTCACCACTATTGAAACGGAAACCGTTCAGATTGTAGATTTCTTCAAAGCATATCAAAGGGTCATGCAAGAAATGGGCAAGTCTCTTGACTCTGATTTGTTGGGGGAATTTGTAGATTTCATTATCTACACGGTAAAACGTCTGGAGGTTTCATTGAAGTCTGAGTTTGTTGAATTCTGTCTCCGGGTGAAAGAGGGACAAGTGAAAATTCTATTGGAAACCCTAGTTCCGCAAAAGCCATCCTCTTCTACCTTTCACACAACCAGGGAAACGGGTCTGCGTCTGATAAACTTTTTGATGCCCTCTTCAGGCATAGAGAGAGCACTGAAGACCGAAAGTAGTTACATGAAAAGAAAGGGCCCTTATCCGAATAGACCGTCCTTGATCGGGTTTCTGAAACAAAAGGGATCCAGGCAATATGAATGGGAAGGACCAGAGATTCATGATGCCTCATATTCAAAGAGTTCCTCGGTATATAAAAAATATTTGGAAGACTTGGATTTTAAAAGGTTTTTGCAAGGAAATCGGCTTGAAAGCCACCGCAAACAACAAGACTTTGGATGACTTTGGCGAAGCCGGCATCATCCAGCTCATCCAGGGGAATGTATCTCAGAAGCTTCCGCCCTACGTAAAAAAGGGAATCGGCGATGACTGCGCGGTTTTGGCGGAAGCAGGATGGGACAAAACCCTCCTGGTCACCACAGACACCATGATCGAAGGTATTCACTTCACGGACCAGACCCTTTCCCCGGAAGCCCTTGGTTGGAAAGCCCTTGCTGTCAATATCAGCGACATTGCCGCCATGGGCGGCACGCCCCGCACGGCTTTTCTCTCCATTGGGATAAAGCCTGAGACGGAAGTCAGCTTCTTGGAATCATTTATGGCTGGATTCAACACCCTTGCAGAGAAAACCGGCATTGCCCTGGCCGGAGGTGACACCGTGGAAAGCCCGACTTCGGCGATCATCACCATAACGCTGCTGGGAGACTGCCTGCCAGAGCACGTGGTGTACCGCTCCGGAGCCAGAGTCGGCGATGACCTGTGGGTGACCGGCCCGCTCGGCGACGCAGCCGCAGGGCTATTTCTGCTCCAGAACAAACAGGCGCCTCCACCTTCCGGATACGAATCCCTGGTCCGGGCACACCAAGAACCGATGCCTCCCCTTGACGTGGGAAAAGCCTTGGGGGAAAGTGGCCTTGCACACGCCATGATCGATATCTCAGATGGTATCGCCAAAGACCTTGGCCATATCTGCGAGCAAAGCGGCACCGGGGCATTGCTTCAGGCCACATCTATACCCATGTCAGACAAGTTACAGAGACTGGCGGCTGAGGTGGAGAAAAGCCCTCTGGACTGGGCTCTGCACGGTGGTGAGGACTACGAGCTGCTATTTACGGCGTCATCCGCAGACGAAGAAAAGATCGTGACCCTCACCTCAAAGATCTCAGGCACACCTGTCGCAAAGATAGGCACGATCATCCACGAGGATGGCATCTGGCTTGAGACAGAAAAGGGCAAGGAGCGTCTTGGATCCGGCGGATACGTTCACTTTTCGAGTTAGACCTGTCGTGGCAGCCTACCTCTGTTGAGCAGATAGCTGCAAGCACGAGTCTTGTCGTCTCGACGTTTTCTTGACACGCACAGCGTCAAAGACCCAACCTGGCCGGGAATTTTGCTTGACGGGGGCTTTCCGTTTTTCTATGAATAAAGTTTGTCCCCACGCCACCAGAGATTTTTTGCTATAATTCCGAAAATTTCGCAAGGGTCCCAAAATGTCATTGCGAGGAGCGGAGCGGTTGCGAGGCCGAGCCGAAGCAAACTCGGAGCCAGTCGCTAAAACCAAACGAGATTCCTCGCTACGCTCGGAACAGGCTCCGCAATCTCTTCACAAAAAGCCCGCCCTGGCGCGACGTGATTTAAATATGCTATTGCTTCTGCTACTTCTAATGCCTGGCTTTCCATCACCGCATCCAGACAGGTCGGGTCTGGGCCAGGGATTGCTTCGCTATCGCTCGCAATGACAGGACTGGTAACGATTGGTAAAGACCCTTGCGAAATTCGGGATGATTTAAAATCCGAAATGCTATTGGAGGTCAGCCATGGATTGCATCTTCTGTAAAATCGTTAGCAATGAGATTCCCTCGGTAAAGGCTTATGAGGATGACAGGGTGCTTGCCTTTATGGATATCAACCCCCTTAATGAGGGCCATCTTCTGATTGTCCCGAAGGCCCATGCTGCCACCATCTATGAAATTACTGAAGCCGATTTTCTGGCGGTTATGTCTGTAACACACAAGCTGGCAGCCGCTGTGAAGAAGGTCCTGAATCCCGAAGGGATCAATCTCATGCAACTAAACGGCAGGGCTGCCAATCAAGTGGTACCCCATCTGCACGTGCACATCGTTCCCCGCTGGTCCGGCGATGGATTGACCATCTCCCAGTGGGAGATGGTTGCCGGCAACATGGAAAAGATCAAGGCCGTAGCGGAGAAGATTCAATCCGAAATGGGGAATGCGGAATAGGGAATGGAGAATGATGAACCGTCAATCGAAAATTTTTGGATTGATGATTGAATAAAAGGCATCCTTCATTCCTCGGTTTACACTTATCAAGGATGCGGGCGCCAAGAGATAAGTTCTTTTGTTCCTACTTTTTGGTGTCAGGTGTCAGGAGCGACAAACGCGAGACCTGCCCGCCATTGCCGTG
>JAUWXF010000282.1 GCA_030616475.1 Desulfobacterales bacterium | reverse complement strand
CTTATTAACCGTTTTCTATAACGGATAGGGAAAAGTGTTTTCAAATTATCTTTTACTATCATTACTGATAAAATATTTTTGTTGAAATGTTCGCAGTATTAAGGCAGACTGTTAAAAAATAACTTCTTCTCGTCATGTTTTATCAAAAAACGCCGTTCTAATTGCGCCTAACTTTGTATCTTACTGCGGGGTTCGACCCGCATAACCGGCTGGCAATGGAGCGCAGCGGAATTGCCAGTTTGAGTTGATGCGGTTGTTATGTGCATGTTTTTATTCTTCAAATTCTATGTTGGTAATCTTCGCGGAAACAGCACCTTCCTTCCATTCACTTGGGACAGAATCAGCTTTATAGAATTTACCTCTTTCCATTTGCCATACATAGTTTGGTTTAAGTGGTTTGTTGTCGCCACGGAATGAATATTTCGTGACCAAAACAGGATGATAATCTTCCTCTGCGATTATGGCACCGGTCGCATCTTTAAAATACACAGTTACTTCTACTTCTTTGAGAGTCCTATCGCCTTTGTTCTTTAGCTTAAACTCAACACCTGGAACCTTTTCTTCTAAATAGGTTTTATAGTACCTAGCTTCGAGGCCATAAAGCACTATATTTTTTATATATGCTTCTTTTTGTTCAAATGTCTTCATCTCCTTCTCTGTTTTTGTCTTTTCTTGCTTCGCCTCAACAAACTCACTGTCCAGTCCCAGTATCTGGTCATATTTCTGCAATGCGGCATGCAGTTTCTTCTCTTTCTTTAGTTTTGAGGCTTCCTTCAGAAGGGCGTCTGCCTTCTGCTTTTTCTCTGCTTCCTTTTCTTTTCTCTCTTTTTGGCGTTCTCGGAACCGTGCAATAAATTTCTCGTCTGGCTCTTCAAAGGCAATACGCACGCGGTACGGTATTAACATGGCATATATGTCGAAATTTTCTCGCGCTTTTGTGTTAATTTCTCTTTCAGCTATCGGTTCCATTACCTTTATCAAACCCGCACATAGTGCGGTCCCTAACTGGTAGCCTGCTGCTGCCCACGGATTATCCTCGTCGAAGTCAGGTGGAGGCATGGTAAGCGTCATGTTAACGACATTGGTGATTGGGCTCAAAGACAACGACATCTCTAATCCGGTTTCCGTCGATTTAGCGCCAATCTCATGGGCGATTCGTCGAGCCTCACTCGTAAGATATAGATGCCATCCAAAGATCAGTGCGATGATCAGGATACCAATGCCGATTACTCTTCGTATCATTGGCTTAAGATGCTCCTTTAAAGATGAGAACGGGTGAATTCGCCTAGCGTGCCCTTAAGGGGCTTGCCTGGAGCGTAGCGGAAGGCAAGTCACACTTAAAAAGCTGGTTAGCAAGCCATTCTTACTTGGGCAACGGTATCAAATCCGCCTCAAGATCTGCGTTAAATCTTTCAACCACTCTCTTGAAAACCCGAGTGTGGTTACTTTGTGTAAACTCAATATGTTCGTAAGTCTTTTGTAGTTCACCAACAAAGTGCGGATCAATTCCTTCTTCTACCAAAAGTAGGGGCTTCTTACCGAAGGCCATCGCAGCCCCTATTTCCTGATATAGCCAAACGCTGGAAACAAAAGTACCTGTTACAAGTTCACTGCGCCTAGTAAGCAAACATAGGAAGAATTTTGCGTGAGACATTTTGTTAAGGATTGCCTGACGGAATTCTTCAAGTCCTTCGGCTCTTCCCTCGACGGCGTCATATCCAGCCGGCCGCAATATGTCCTCACGTAGGTAACGCACAAGTTCTTGATCATCAATGTTGAACTGATGAGCGATGAAAACTTGATACGGTTCTGTTTGATAAAGGAGCTTTCTATCCTCGTCCGAGAACCCTTCGTCTTCAGCGGCTTTAACCCCTTTCTCCGTGAGCGTGAACGCCCAGGGCCCTCGAAGGCCCCACTCTGTTCGCCCTAAGAACTCACCCAGTTGAAGCCACCTAACCGCCGCTTCTATGTTGCTAAGATCGTACGTCGCAAGAAGAGGTCGATAAAGGCCGCTCTCCGTTATTGCATTCTCCGTAACGTTTGTGCTTACTTTTTCATCCTCGGTGCCAGGAAAATAAGTGGGTCTATCCGAATTTCCCAAACGTGTTTAGTACCTGAAATGACTAAATTCTGTCGTTACGAAGCGTTTGAAAAGGAACGGTTATCGGGCGATGTGAGCGCAGTAGCATCGAACTCCAGGATAACCGTTCCTTTTCAAACGCAATACAGTAGGAGCTTGATGCCCCTGTTCAGGTTTGTTTCGGAATCTGCACACTATTGACGAGGGGCAATCTCGCTACCTGACTGAATTTACAGCTTTTTTGCTTTTGGGAAATCCGGATATAGCCAAATAAGTCTGTGTCATCGTTACATTTTTACCTAGCACCAACCGAAGTATTTCTAAACAAATTTTTTCAGAAACCATCGTGTTTCCATCTTGTATGGCGTGCTAATTAGAAGTAGACTGCCTAAAAGTCGTATTATAATGCTTCATTATTGCATGATAAATGGGATATCCGGCGATTCTGTAGAATAATACCCGATACCAGGGTGATATGCTGCAAATCAAATCAGAATCAGGGGGACGTCCGTAAATAAGTAACTCAAGTTTCGCACCCTCTGAATGGTGCAGATTCAGATACTACGTGGTCTAAGACGTCAGAATAGGACTGAAAATCTTCTTCAATTCTGAACAGCTCAAAGATCTTTGAAAAGCTG
>JAUWXF010000029.1 GCA_030616475.1 Desulfobacterales bacterium | reverse complement strand
GGGGATTTTAGGAATGAGGCAATTTTCATTGTAAAACGTTCTGTTAAGGCTTACTTTGACGTTGCCGTGGAAAGGTTTGGCCAAATATTGACAAAATATACGATGCAGTGATAAAAGTTTGGAAGTTAGCTAGTTGCCAGCCAGAAATGGCCCTTTTTCGCAATCTCGGCGTCAATCTGCGGGATCGCTTGGGCGACGTACCGACGTCCGTCTCCGCGCACTCCCTTGATTTTCTTGACCTTGCGAAAAAGTGCTCATTTCTGAATTGGAAACTGACGCCAGTGCCCAGTGTTGTGAGATTCATTTCCGGATGGGCACTAGCTACGCTACGCAATTGGAATACTGGACACGAAGTGAAGCTTGCGCTCATGGTGGAATGTTGGGTTCTGGCAAAATGGGTCATTGGGTTATTGGCGAAACCACTGTTGACAGGGGAGTCTACAAATGACATACTTTCGCTAAAAGCCAACATAGCGCACAGCTTCACTTCGTGTCCAACATTCCCCGCCTGCCAACGCCTGGCAGAGGATACGGTTTCAATGCCAGCGTGCGTGGCAATGGCGGGCAGGCATCATTCCGGCACGAGGCAAAAACCCGAGCCTCAAAAAACCCTGTACATTCAATAGGTTGTAGAAATTCTGGAACGTGAGTTATGTTTACGCTAAATGTATCCGGCATAGGCAAGCACTATGGAGAAACACTGTTGTTTAGAGACATCTCCTTTCAGTTGAATCGAGGAGATGTGTTGGCTGTTGCCGGATGGAACGGATCAGGCAAGAGCACGCTGCTTCGGATTATTGCCGGTCTTGTAAGGCCTTCTGCCGGTCAGGTTGGAATGTTTTTCAACAGTGAGCCCATACCAAAAGAATCGAGGCGGCGGTTTGTTGGTATGGTAGCGCCTGCTTTATCTCTGTATGATGAATTGACGGGTCTTGAGAACATGGAATTTTTCTGTAGGGTAAGGGGCACCGCCTGCAATCGCAACGATTGTCTCGACATCATTGATCGTGTGGGACTGACGGAACATGCAACAAAAATGTGCAGGGACTACTCTTCCGGGATGAAGCAAAGGTTGAAACTGGCTCAGGCGTTGCTTCATAAGCCACCGCTACTGTTGTTGGACGAACCCGGGTGCAACCTTGACAGCAAGGGGATTGAGGTTGTGCAAGAGATTGTCTCAGAGCAGAGGCAATCAGGGATGAGCGTTATAGCATCAAACGAAAAGCGGGAGGCAGACTACGCAGACAGGGTCATCAACCTATCTGAATGAGGCCGTCGCTATTTGGCTTCGTGATCTACGCAGCGAATTCAGGACCCGCTATGCCTTGAATGCCATCCTGATGTTTGCTGTAACCACGCTGATTGCCGTGAGCTTTTCCATCGGATCATTCCGTATCGAAGAAGCTGAAAGGCCCTTTTTGTATTCAGTATTATTATGGATAATTCTGACCTTTTCCGCCTTGTCCGGCCTTGCCCGCTCTTTTGTCAAGGAAGAAGAGGCCGGCACCATAGATGTATTGAAACTTTCTGCGCGTCCCCAGGCTGTATTCTTGGGAAAGCTATTATTTAACTTGACGCTGTTAGGGGCCTTGGAGCTCATGATTGTGCCATCGTTTATTCTGTTGATGTCCTACCAGATAAGCTTTCCGGGCTTTTTCATTGCCGTGATCATCAGCGGCGGGCTTGGTTTGGGGGCAGGCACAACAATAATCGCTGCCATGATAGCCAGGGCCAGTACCCGGGGAGCGTTGTTCTCTGCCCTGTCTCTTCCGTTGCTCTTGCCCCTCATGATTACCTGTATCAAAGGATGCGAAAGGGCTGCCATTGGCATAAGTAGCGCTGGTTGGCCCGAGGTCAAAATCGCTGTTGCCTATTTTGTGATAATGATTACAATGTCGTTGCTGTTGTTTCCTTTGGTTTGGGAAGAATAGTTGGATTGGGAAATTGAGGAATTCAGGGATTGAGGGATTAATTCCTAACCCGGGCAAGCCGGAACCAGAAAATAATCACGAAAACACGAAAACTTGAAAGCACGAAACAAGATAAAACGAGAAGGTGCATTTTTTCGTGTTTTCCTTCTTTCGTGCTTTGCGGCTTTACGCCTTGAGAAGAGGCGTGATAGTTTTAATGGTTTTCTGCCACAAAAAGCACGAATTTCGTTGTTAAGAAACTAATTTTCCGGTTTTGTTTATGATCTACAAAATCTTATTGACAGTCTGGATGGCTATTATCATCGTCGCTGCCTTTTTGTACGCAGAAGCAGCCACCGGCTTTCCCGGTGAGACATCCCGCATCCTGTTTTTTCACGTGCCCCAGGCATGGGTTGCAACACTATCTTTTTTGATCTCGATGATAGCGAGCGCTGTCTATCTGGCCAAACGCCGTGTGAAGGCAGACTATTTGGCTCAATCTGCGGCAGAACTGGGATTTCTGTTCTGTATTCTTGCTACGATTACCGGTTCTATATTCGCAAAGACCACATGGGGGGCATTTTGGAATTGGGATCCCAGGCAGACCTCGATCGTAATACTGCTGATGATCTACGGGGCCTATTTTGCCGTCCGTTCGGCAGTCAATGATCCTGACAGAAGACGGGTATTTGCAGGGGTATATTCAATCCTGGCTTTTGTCACAGTGCCATTTCTGGTTTTTGTTGTTCCACGGATAACAACATCACTGCACCCTGAGAATACGATGAATCCCGCCCATCCTGGTATGGATCCCAAGACATTAAAGGTGTTCTTAGGCTCATTGTTTGCTTACACCGGATTGTTCGTCTGGATGCTTCGGCTAAAGATAAGGGTATTGACCATAGAGGGTTTGAGGGAACCGAAATTCATGAGTCGAAAACCGGATAACGAATAACAAATAACGAAACACGGAGGATATTCATGAAAGAGGGTTTGACTTTTGTCATGGGGGTTAATCTTGTTATATGGTGTGGGATAGCCTTTTATCTGTTCGTTCTGGATCGAAGAATCAAGAAATTGGAACAAACGTCTACAGATAAGTAAATCGTAACCGTTCACTGGTTCAGAGGTTCAGGGTTAACATTGATGATTGATGATTGATGATTGAACAATGAAAAAACAATCAACAATCGACAATCGTAAATCGACAATCAAAAGACGGTGAACTCTGAACCTGTGAACGCCTACATAAACATGAATATGAAATCCCGAAAGTTATAAGCTGAGATGTAAAACATGCCAAAGAAATCTTATATCATCGGAGCCGTTATTGTGGCTTTAGCCATGATAATGGCGATGTATTCTTTTAAATCAACCCTGACCACTTATGTGAGTGTCAGCGAGGCCAAGGTGAGCCCGCGACCTGTACAGGTGGCCGGGATTGTAGTTAGGGAGAGTAAGGAGTATGATCTTCAAAACAATAGATTAATCTTTACTCTGCGGGAAGATAGCGGCGACGAGATGGCGGTTGAATATGACGGGCACAAGCCTGCAAATTTTGATGATGTCACCAAGATTGTTGCTACAGGCAAATACAACACGGGAAAGCAGGTGTTTGTGGCCAGAGAGCTGCTTGTCAAGTGTCCGACTAAATACGAACAGCGGGTTAAAGGGGAATAAACAAAGGAAATTCCTATATTATCAAGTTGTTTGCCATAGGCCTATTGACTATCTGTTTGATGGCTTGCAATATTAAGAGGGTTTGGTATCGGCTATGGCCCCCGGATATGGCCTGGTACCAGCAAGACACCCCGGATTCGGTGGTGAGGTCGGATCTTGAGGCGTGCAGATCCGTTGCGAATGATCCGACAAGCATCGATCATTGCATGCAAGCCAAAGGTTACCTGCTGCTTCCCCGAACCGAGACAGAGCTGTTAATGGTTAGGTCGCTTCAAGATGAAGGCTTTAGTGAAGAAGAAATTGCGGCAAGTCTTCACTGGAATAAAAAGAAGGTTGTGCGCTACACGGATGAAGACTATGAATTGTCTTACCCTGATTCTCTCGCCAGGCAACCCGTTGAGATACTGACAAGCATAGGTAAACCCGCGGTAAAGCCTCTTGTTGCCGCACTCAAGGACAATCATCCGCTTGTCAGACGACATGCGGCAGAGGCACTGGGCGAGATAAAAGATCCACGTGCAGTAGGGCCGCTGATCGCTGCGTTCAAGGATACGGATTCGCTCATTCGAAGACACGCAGTCGAGGCACTGGGGAAGATCAGGGATCTTCGCGCAATAAAGCCCCTAATTGCCGTCCTGAATGAAGATAGGCAACCGCATGTAAGAATGAGCGCAGCAGAGGCATTGGGGTGGATCAAGGAACCCGGTGCAGTAGAGCCCCTCGTTTCTGCACTGAAGGATGAGCATTGGAATGTCCGAAGCCGTGCAGCAAAAGCATTGGGAAGAATAAAGGATCCGCGTGCAGTGGAAGCCCTGGTTTCCGCGCTCAAGGATGAGGATGCAACAGTTCGAGGCTATGCTGCTGACGCATTGGGTGAGATCAAAGATGCACGTGCAGTGGAACCGTTGGTTGCCGCACTAAAAGATAAGAACAGCGATGTTCGCAAAAGGGCAGCACGGGCATTGACAAAGATAACCGGGAAAGAGTTTGGAGGGCGATAGAACTCTACTTAATCTCCCCTAGCCCCCCTGGCCCAGACCCTGGCCCAGACCGGGTTTTTCACTCTGTGGCATTCTCCATCTTCCCTGGCCCAGACCGGGTTTTTATATGGCACCGATTATTATTCTGCTGTCGCGCCAGGGCGGGCCGGGTTTTTCTTTCTGATTGTAACCAGGTAACTACCAACAACCGTCAATTTCCAAAATCTTTCTCTGGAAGTCTATGTTACAATTTGACAATTCAACGGATTTTTGTTTACGCTAATAGGTGATATGGTTAATCGTATTGATGCCAATAAGGAGAAATCATGCCCCTAGCCAAGAAAACTGATAAGAAGCTCACTTACGCCGATTACATTACCTGGCCAGATGATGAGCGGTGGGAATTAATTGATGGCGAGGCCTACAATATGATGCCTGCTCCATCCGTTAGACATCAGAAAATTGCTAACAATCTAAACATCTTGCTTTCTACCCATCCTAAGAAGAGAACAGAATGCTTTGTCGGTATTGCCCCTACCGATGTTGTTTTTTCTGATCCTGATGTGGTTCAGCCTGATGTTTTTGTTGTATGCGACGAAGACAAAATCACAGAGGCCAATATCCAAGGCGCACCAGATTTGATCATCGAAGTGATCTCCCCTAACACTGCTTTGAAGGACAAAAGGGAAAAGAAGGCACTGTATGAGAGGTACGGTGTAAGAGAATATATCATTTTAGATCCGACTGACCAATATGTAGAGCGTTTTGTGTTGGAGGAAGGCAGTGTTTATGGCAAGGTGGAAATATTCGGACCTAAGGAGATCTTGAATCTGGTTTCTCTTGAAGGGATAGAGATTCCTCTCTGGGAGGTCTTTGAGGTGGAAGGGCCAGAGTAACATTTTTTCCTCTGCATCCTCGATTCTCCGGTCAACAAGGTAATCACAATGCTAAAACACTTCATGCAAGGAAATTATGAGTTTATCCAACACCTTTGATGAAACAGTCCCCTCCCCTTCGGCTTCGCTGTATATCTTGAAATTCTTGTTTTGATTTTCGTATACCTCGATTTTCTTTAGTTCTGGGTCAACAATCCAGTATTCACGAACCCCGTATTCTTCATATACCTTATACTTTTTTCTCAGATCGTAATATGCAGTGCCAGGTGACAATACCTCTATGACAATATCTGGCGCCCCCTCTATCTTCTTTTTCCCGATTATCTGAAGTCGTTTCCTGGAAATAAACATAATATCAGGCTGATAGACATCGCTGTCGCTCAAGAAAACATCTAAGGGGGCGTGATATAATCTGCCCGAATTGTTTTTCTCTATGTAACTGAGAATTCTAAATTCCAGTTTTTGGGATATTTCCTGATGATACGGCGTTGGCGAGAGTGTCATTACGAACTCTCCTCCGATCAACTGATAAGGGGCTCCTTCGGGCAGTTTTGCATAGTCTTCATACGTATAGGTTTCTTTTAAAGGAATATCATCCAGCATAGATGCATCATAAACGTCGGGCACAAGAAATTCCATTTGACCTTCTTTTACCCCCTTTACAGTTTGCATTGATTGCCTCCCTTGTTCGTGGCCTTGTGTTCATCTGTAATTCACGAGAAGGTTGCAGTCAAGCGAAACTTCCATCGCTCCATAAATTCTGATTTTGACCATCCAGGGAGTCTTAGCTTTGCCAGAGCCCACTACAACATCGGGGTGCTTTTCGGAAGAATGGGAGATTATCGGGCAGAGTCGCAAGCATACATGCGGGCTATTCAGCTTAAACCGGTGAAAGTCCCCCTTTCTTAAAGGGGGATTTAGGGGGATTTTTGTCGAGCCGACACTTAATTCAACGTAAGTGACCACAGGGTGTGATCATTTACGGTTGATCGTCTTTCAGGGTATGGCAATAAAAGCAGCCGGTATAGTTATCGCCGGAAGCGGTTCCGCCGGCCACCATGTTGTCATAATTCCACCGTAAGATGTCGGGATAAGGGCTGGCGTGCGGCCTGTGACAAGAAAGACACATGACCATGTCGCTACCCGGGACAACGGTGGTATCCGGAGTCGCATCTATGATTGATTTTGCTACCGGTGACAGCGGATCATATAGATGACCGGGACCGCCTGCATAAGCATACTCGCGCTCATTTGGGATAACCGCATCTGACGGATGCCGGACCCATTGATTATTCTCCTGCTGGGTATGAAAATCACCGTGGCAGCCGGTGCAAAAGGCGGTGGTGCCGTTTCCACCAGCAGCGCCGTCAAAACCATAGGAAGTGGCACCCGCTGATCCTAAATACTCATTGTGATTTGCTTGTCCTGTGGCAAGCTTCGGCTGCCCCGCCTCCCAGTTGGGATCCTCATAACCCTGCACTCCTTTTTGGGAAGACAGATGATAATGTCCGGCAAGAAAACGATAATAACCTTGCTCAACAGTTGTTACCACTCCCTCGGCACTGTCATCGTCGGCATGGTGTCTTTCGTTCAGATGACACCCTTTGCAGCCGTAATCGCCGGTATCTACATAGGGCAACCCTGATGCATCAACACTGTACGGTCGACTCAGGTTGTTGTGACATGAATTATTGCCACATAATAGCCCTCCAGGTGCGCCTGCGGCAAGATCTTCATCATTTTCATCAAGAAAGACATTATGTCCGTGGCTGTCGTGCGCGTTTGTATTCCCTTCCTTAACCCAGTAGAAATTGCCGCCTGCCAGGTATTCAGTCGGTTTACTGGCCCCGATGTAATTCACAACCGGCACCGTGCTTCCGCCCAGGACATATGTCGTGGAAGAAGTGTCGTGGGAATGGCATCCCAAGCAGGTGTTTACCAATAGTGTCGGTTCGGGGGTTGGTCCATACAAACTGGTATTTCCGCCCTGGCTGTTATGCATGGTGTGGCAGTTGGCGCAAAGGCCGGTTACGTTGGCTATGGCCGGGCCGGGAAAGGCGGTAACCAAGATTCCCACCAAAACTGCACTTGATATGGTTAACAAGATGTTTTTTACCATTTACACCTCTTTTTTCGAAGGTTAGAGGCTTCCAAATTTGAAAGCGTGAGGCCGTTTCATTGCCATGGGAGGGGCGCTCGCCCTCCCATGGCCTCACCTTTTACAGATTAACCAGCTATCAGGAGCCTCTCTGCTTGTCGTGGCATCCAAGACAGCCATAAGCGGTTGTACTTCCTGCCTCCTGAGTATCATAGTCCCACCTCAGAAGGTCATCATTGTCTGTACCGTGTGCTCGGTGGCAGGAAACGCAGGTTGCCATTCGTTGGGTGCCAGGAGTATCGCCGGCAAACGCATAGCCCACTGGGTTGTTCTTATAATCGCTTGCGGTTAAGATGTAGGTGCCCTCATCCCCTATTATCCAGTCACTAGGAATCAGGACATCGGTCGGATGCCTCAACCATGGGCTTGCTGTGCCGGTATCCGTACCCGGGCCGCCCGATTCATTGTGGAAGTTCCCGTGGCATATGGCACAAAGCTCGCTGATACTGTAATCACCCAGCTCCGCACTGTACGTGTTGTGTTCAGAAGTTCCTAATTCGTTTTTGATCAGATCTTCCTCATAGTCTGGAGCAGGAACACCTGCGACACCGTCCGTAGCCATAGTGTTACCAACAAAAAGCATACGGTAGGCCCCAGGGGTGTGATGGCCGCCACTAATGGCTTCCATGTCGTCTACCACGTCGTGAACACCATGACACCCGTTGCTTCCGGCACAGGCCAAACCGTTTCCTACCGTATCACCGGTATACCAATCTTCACCGGGACCCATATCCTCATCCGCCGCATAGCCTGCCGGAAGATTGATCTGTGAGACACTTACACCATGGTGATTATCATCATTGTTGCCCGTACCCATGGTGTTTGGGAAGAAACCGCCTGCAAGACAGTTACCATCGTTGAAGAGATTACCGGTGTCCATTACGTATGGGTAAGCATTAGTGTCACCTAGCGGATCACCCCCATCCGTCGTATGACACCCCAAACAGGTACCCAGCAACAACGAACTGAGAGGCTCGGACTCGTCGTCCCACCTCATGGGGCTTCCTTCCTGCGAGTTGTGCATGGTGTGGCAGTTGCTGCATACCCCGCTTACGGCAGCCGTAGCCGGGCTGGAAAAGACGGCCACAAGCGCTGCTGCTGCCAGCATAATGGTTAGAGTCACGATTGTTTTATTCACTTTTTGCACCTCCTTGGTTTCGGTTAATAGTTATTCGTTATTGGTTAAATAAATGTTTACTTCCTGCTGCTTTTCTGCCCACTGTTTACAACGTGACACGAATAGTGAAGCTTTGCGTTAATGATTCATCTATTTCACTGTGGCTTACTTTCTCTTGCGACTCCCCTTTCCTCACCTCCCTTAGTATCGGTTAATAGTTATCCGTTAATAGTTGACGGCTTCGTAAAAAGCCCCCATAACTTGTCATTTCGAGCGAAGCGCCCGCCCTGGCGCGACATGAGAATAATAACCGGTGCTACATAATAACCCGGTCTGGGCCAGGGAGAAATCTTATCCACGATAGTGAACAGTCACTACATCATAAGATTTCTCCTTACAGTCGAAACAAGGCTTTCTCCCTGCGGTCGACCCGCCTGCCAACGCCTGGCACTGGCGGGCAGGAATGACACATTCACTGAATCCGACTCTTTACAAGTTTGTCAATATTTTAGCTTACTAAATCAATTGCAGTATCTTTGCCAATGAATCCAAAATATCGGATTTTATGATATCTTCAATCCTATCCGTTAGTTAGAATGTGCAAGAAACGCCGGGCACAGAGACACTCCCGAAGAAAAGTGGAAATAAAATACCACTTATGTGAACTCTGTTTCCATTATGGGTAAAAACCTTTCACAAAAAAAGACAGCCGGACTGCGTTCAGGCAATCCGGCTGTCTTTGTCAATTAAGACCCGTGACTTTCCGTCTCCCGATCACTCGGGATTTGGCTTTATCTGATATGAAATCGCTCCGCGATTTAATATAACGCGGCCTCCGGCCCGTAGGGCCTACGCCCCGGAGGGCTACGCCGCTTAAAAAAGAAATTCCTCTATACTATTCATGCCCTGATTTGTCAATTGTAAAATCCCCCCTAACCCCCCTTTTTCAAAGGGGGGAAATATAAAATAAGGGGGGGGACCTGAGAAGCTCCTCTTTTGCTAAAGCTGACCCTTACCCATCTTTCGCGAAGCGAGCGCCTGGTTAATTCGGCCAAGCCTGCCCCGCTAAATGCGGAGCATATTTAACGGGGGTCGGCCGAATTAACTGTCTGTGTATGTCTGCGCTTGCCCCGTAGGTCAGAATGATCGTACCGGGGTCTGTCTGTGGCTAATCCTCACGTGCGTCATGACTCTCCGCGCTGGCCGACATGACATCCGAGGCATCCGGTGGTGACATTGCTTCCGGCTTTCTGGGTGCCATAATCAAACCTCAGGATGTCATGGTTTTCAGTCCCGTGGGCGCGATGGCAGGAGACACAGACCACCCTGGCGCCCTCTGTTGTGTAATTGTTCATATTATGTGTGTAGACATCGTGGTAATAGGTGCCGTAGAATCCAAAAGGATTGTTCATTACGTCCACAATCACACTGTCCGTGGTGAAACCAGCCGCAGAGAGCAAATTCTCAGTAGGGTGTCGTATCCAGTTGCCGCCGCTTCTTACCTCATCAGCGTCATCGCCGTGTAAATCCCCATGGCACAGCGCGCAAAATGCGCTGATAGAGTCGTTAGTAGTAGCACTCATACCGTCCATGGCATAATATACGTTATGGTTGTAGTCGTCCGCCCCCTCGTACTCCCAGTCCGGCGAACCTTTTCCTTTGATTGGTGTATGACTTGAACCATTATAGAATTGCAGATACCGATATCCCTCATACCCACCGTGATGGAAGCCTTTGATGCCCTTATTGCTGGTGTCGCAACTCTCATCGTGCCGGCCATGGCAACCTCGATTGCCCGCACAGTACAACTCACTGGCTCCCTCAACATCCAGATAACGCCCACCGGATGTATCTATTCCGGGGGTTGTGTATAGCTGTTCCTGCTCTTCATTGGTCCAGGTGGTTATATCCCTGACATTATGCACCTTGCGATAGTCATTTTTTGCTCTGTCAACCACAATTGACGCAAATGTGCCGGCCGCCGTCATTGTTTCAGGCATCCTGCTAAAGATGTTTGGTGCACCCCCCACCGTGGAGCCGTTAATGCCATGACAGCCAAGGCATGAAGCCAGCGTGAGATGGGCATGGGCGGTCTCCGAACCATCTTGTACAAAACCAACAGGCAATTGACCCTCCTGGCTTGCGTGCATGGTGTGACAGTCGTCACACACAACAGAGCTGACCGCTGGTGAGGCCGGGCCGGAAAAACCCGCGATCATGACCGCGGCTGCCAGCAGGCTGACAAGTATTGTGAATGATTTTTCAACCTTATGTTTCAGCCCAATCATCTCGGAATTTCCATCAGCCTCCAGCGCATCTACATCTCCCTTTTGGCCTTTTGCCGGTGGCAGGCAAAACAGCCATTGTCATTTTTGCCGTCCCGCGCTCCCATCGCCCTATAATCCCACCTTAGGAGATACGGATTGGGTGTCCCGTGAGGCCGGTGGCACGACATACACATCACACGAGCGGTAGACCTCTCGGGTTTGTTCGGATCAAGATAGCTCACAGGAATGTCTTTCCTGTAAACGTAACCTTCATATTGCCCTTCCATCGGAAGCGGCGTATTTGTGGGATGGCGAATCCAGCCCCCCTCAGCTCTCTGGTTCTCAGTGCCGCAGAAGTTGCCATGACATGCAGAACAGTACTGGTCACCGCTCTTGTATATGTTATGGCCCTCCCCATATTCGTATTGGGGGTCTCCAATTCCTTCAGTACCCTCTGCAAGAAAACGGTACCCCGCCCCTTTGGCATGGTGCCTCACGTCCCTGTGACACGCTGTGCATGCGCCGCCTGCTTTTTCAAAATGCGCCTTCCCTGATGCGTAGTAAAAATTGCCGCCTGCCAGTAGTCGTTCCGGCTCTTCTCCATTTTTTACAATTGGTACGGTGTTAAGCCCCGACTTTCCAAGTGTATGGCTTTTCGAACTGGCGTGGCATCCTTCACAGGACTCTTCCAGGACAGACGCGAACACGCCTTGGATGCCCTTGGCCTTAGCCTTTGCGGAAGCCCTCTCGGCAGCTTCCTCCCTCTCTGTTACATCCTGCCACGCGTGAACAACGTGGCAGTCCACGCAACATTCCGTCATGAGTTCGGCAGTTGCCCTGGTGGAAAAAATGGCGATCAGGGCAACTGCTATCATCACAATCGAAAGGATTTGGATGGTCCCCAACTCTTTCATACTTTTGTGTTTCTCTTACTGGTATAAAATCTTTTTGTCAACACCAAGACCCCGACAGTGGCAAGTCGATCAAAAGGTACCAACAAGCCCTATCCTTAGTCAATTCCCCAAAAGTCGTATTCTTGGTTGTATTTTTTGCAGTTATTTGGCGGCCTATCTAATACTTTAGTCGTAGATAATACGGTGAAGTCAAGGGAGGAGGGATTAGAATACTTGTTTCAAATGCAGTATAAGGCCGGGTATAGAGGCTATGTCAATTTGTTCGTCCTTAAGATATGTCTTGGGATCTGTATATTTCCCCTTCCTGAGAAGAAAAGACTCAACCTTTTTTTCCTCCGGATAGACCAACAGATATTCAAAGACCCCGTGTCTTTCATAAAGGGCCTTTTTCGTTTTTCCGTCTATAGTATGTGTGGAAGGAGAAAGGATCTCTATTTTCAGGTGATTCGTGTCCGTGTTCGTTTTAGACCCAGTTTGCGATTTGCCTTCTCGGACACAGAGAGCGGAACCCGGACACGAATATACTCATGACACACCCACAAATTGGGGTTTGTGATAAAACAGGGCTATCGTTTATCGGTTGCGCTGCTCGTTACGGCCATCGTCTGTCGGTTGGGTGGTTTTTAAAACCGTTTGACATAGCCCGACCTCCGACACGAAGTGCATCTTTTCAAGCCGTCAAGGCGCAACCTCTGCGCTAAACGAGCCGCGTAACCGCAACCATTCGACGATAGGGATACCTACGTTGCCAGATCGTGGGCTATACCGTGGCAATCCCCGCATTTTGTCACATCCGTCATCATCGTCTTGGGGTGAGGTTGCCCGTGACACGTGCTGCAAGCAGGAATCTCTTTGTGGACAGGATGGCACTCGGCACACCCGACAGATGTGTGCTTTGTCTCCTTTTTTTGTAGCAAGTCGTAAGCCACCTCGTGGCAGCCGGCACAAATGGTCGATACCGTCTCCTCACCATAAGATATCCGGGTAGGTTTGTGCACGGGGTGGCAGGCCATACAGTCTGCCGTGGCAAGCTCCACCTCCGGGCTGTGGGATTCATGGCATGTACTGCACTCAGGGATGAATCCGTGCCTTTCAGCATGGCAGTCGGCACAGGCCACTTCGGTGGTGTGCCCACTCGGATTGTCCTTTATTTCATTGCCCTCTTTTGAGTGACAGAGACTGCACGAGGCCTCAACCTGTCCCATAGGGATTACTAAGGGCTTGTGCGGATCAGCATGGCAAGCAAGGCACGGGGTCAGATTTTTGTGTTCGCCGTGGAACGGCCCTCCGCTTGCACTGAGGTGGCAGGATTCACACTTGGGCATGATCTCATCATAGTTCTGTTTTCGAGGATTGTACACATGGTACTCCCTGTGGCAGCGCACACAATCGATCTGGTGTCTTGCCCCTTCTGCCTTAATGGTCTCAAAGATAGAAAAGTGACATTGTGCGCACTCGGCCGTTGTGAGCGGCTTTACTTTCATCTTTTCATAGAGCGCTGGCCCCGCGGGTTTTTCTGCTGCGGCTACAACCAGTTTTGTCGGAGCCGCCTGTGGCTGAGTTACACATCCGTAAACCGTGACTAACCCGATAATACCAATGATACTGACGACTACGGCCACCTTTTTTGAAATCATCATCTGATCACCTCAAAACATCTAGGAGTTTTTGTATATTTTTTGACAGTTCCTCTAAGCCGTAGCCCAGACAAGCCGGAACCAAACAAGTGCCTAAAGTGAACTAAAGTTGAAAGTGCCTAAAGCCCGCCCTGGTGCGACATGTATACAATACAATGCAGGGGGCTAATATTTCACATCGGGGCTTTGTAATCTTCAGCGTTTCAAAACAGGTCTGGGCCAGGGTTAAGGAATGCGCTTTCAGCGCAACCTATTTTTAAGATTGACCACGCCGAACCTGCCCGCCATTGCCATATGCCTGCCCGCCATTGCCTGAGATGCTAGCATGTACACTGCATGCCGTATATGGCCATGGCAGGCGGGTGCGGCATTGTAGCTACCCGGCAAGCCAGGCGTTGGCGGGCGGGTGCGGCATTGTAGCTACCCGGCAAACCAAGCGTTGGCAGGCGGGGGCGGCATTGTAGCTACCCGGCAAACCAAGCGTTGGCAGGCGGGGGCGTGCACATTAACCCTGGCCCAGACCGGCTTTTCCCCACTGGGCATGGTCCACCTTCTGTCGCACCAGAGCGGGCTTTAGCTCACTTTTAATTAATAGATACAAAAACTTATGTCACATCGACAATCTTTTGTCGATGTTGTGGCGCTAAGCGCCTATCTCAAATCATGTCCCGTACCGTGGCAGTCACCGCATTCCGGAAATTTCTTGAGCATGGCGTCCGGATGGGGTTGGCCGTGACACGCTACACATGGTGGTACGGTTTTGTGCTTATCCCGATGGCAATAAGCGCAGGAAAGATCGTGGTGTTTGGTCGTATTTGCCTGGAGCAGGCTCCCGGCTTCCTCATGACATGCCGTGCAGTAATGCGATGGGGTCTCGCGAACGTAAGTAATTTCAAGCGGCATATGAACAGGATGGCAGGAGAGGCAGGTCTTGAATTCCATATCCTCTGTGTGCTTTTCGTGACACACCATACACTCCGGGACCATTTTGTGTGCTGTATGGCATTCGCTGCAAGCCACGTCCGTATGAGCACTGGGGTGGTCTTTCACCTCTTTACCCTGCTGCTGGTGACATGTGAGACACGGTCCGGTAATGTCGCCTTCTAACTTCAAATCAAGCGGGGCGTGGGTGTCGGAGTGGCAGCTTGAACAACCCTCCAGCTCATAGTGCGACTCCCCGCTGTGGCACATGCTGCACGCTGGAACAGCACTTGCCCCCAAAGGGGGGTGCTCCACATGGCAGTCTTGACAGCCAACCTCGGTCTTGTGTTTGGCTCCGTGCGCCTCTATGGTTGCAGGCTGCTTGGGGTGGCAATGGACACAATGAGAATCGGTCAGAGGCGGCACTTTTGCAGAATGCCCGGCCTTTACACCAACACCAAATACCACAAGCGCGATAACAATTACTCCCAAACCGGTGAAAAAAGCGATTCCCCTTTTTCTGCTTAGCTTAGCCATTCTTTCTCTCCTCAGAATTCCGTCGACGGGCCACCCCGCTGTCGAGCCAAAGGATTTACCCCGTTAGAAAAGGCTCCGTCCTTTAAAACCCCTTCCACGTCTTGCAACGGGGTTTACTGATTATAAAGGTCGTAAACGCCTATCATTGCGATAAAATAATGTCAAGTATTTTTTCACAAAACGCAGACTATCCATATTCTCTCTGAGCCGGAGGCAAGGGAGAGATGTTGAAGTGTAACATGTTACACATATGTAATGTTACACTCCTGTAATATATTACGCTTTTTCCGTCCCTTCAAATAGCCCATTTCTCTGCTTCTTTCCCAATAATAAAATAACTCCACTTCGCTGCGTGATTTTATAAAACGCGACTGCGTGGCTCAGGATAGTTGCCTTATTGGCCGAACAGAGAATTATCTCAATAAAATCAGCTTATTGCCTCTCTCCAATTACACGACTCTCGACCAGCAGCCAAGCTCGCCAAGAGTTTTCCACCGGCCCTGAGGCGAGCTTTGAGTGAACCAGGTTCTTTTTCGGCTTCTTGGCACGGATCATGCTCAACTAAGGATGGCAACAAGTTATAAAATCATGGCAACAAGTTATAAAATCACCCCGTAATTTTATAAAGGTTTTTGAAATGATGTCGATTGGTTTATTTAGAGGTAATATGAAGAAGATTGTGGTGATAGCCACCGCCCCCATGGGACACCATATGCCTATTTACTCAGATGGGATTACAGTAGTATTCTGGCAGAAGACGGCAGCAACGATAGTGGCTGTTTTGCCTGCCATAGTCAAAAGGATGAAGGATATCAGGCCGGACCGTAAACGAACAATTTAGGCCGTTAGTTGTGAAATTCGTGTTTTTTATGGCAGAAAATTTAAGAAACAATCACGAAAACGCGAAAGATTGCCTGCCCTGGCGCTACGTGCTTGAATCAGCTTGCCAAGTCTATAGGGCACTGCGTGCTCGGATCAGCCCATTAAGCCCTATAATCCAGGTCTGGGCCAGGGAAAGCACGAAATAAGATAACATTCAGACTTTCGTGTGTTGCGGCGTTCGCCTTGAAGGGCACGGGATGATCTTGGCGGTTTTCAGGGGTGGTTTGGCACGGTTGCTTAAGTCGCTGTTACTACTTGACGTTTGGTACCGGTTCATATATTGGAAAGCATGGGCACGGGGGAAACCGCTGGCTCAGAGATTCTTCGAGGATTTAGGCTTTTTGTAGATGAGGTGTTTTTAGAATCATGAAAAGGTTATTCTTTGGCATCATATTCATCTTTTTGATAATGGCGCCATCACGCACACCACACGCTGAGGTGACGGGAGTATGCTCCAACTGCCACACGATGCACAACAGCCAGGCTGGGGACTCGATGGCCTACGACTTTGATGGCACCTCCTTCACGCGGACCGCCACACCCAAAGGCAACTTGCTGATTTATAGTTGCTTAGGCTGCCATTCGGCTACCGATGGCACGACCTGGAAGGATTCCACTACCGGTGCTCCAATCGTATTCAATACCGTGGAGCCAAGTTACAATGCGGTCAAGGGCCTTGCCGCAGGTAATTTTCACTGGGTAAAGACCGAAGATACCAAGGGGCATAATATATTTTCTGATAACCCAGACACTCTAAGCCCGGCACCTGGGGATGGGGGTTTTTCCACCTGTGGCACCAATAATTGCCATACTAACTTTGACCAGCCTGTTTCAGGTACGGGGTTTGACCTTGATGGCAGACAGGGTTGTACAAAGTGCCACATGGTAAGTGGTAGTGGCAAGACTAGCGGTTACCACCACGCTGATGATTCGGCAACTGTCCTGAATGCCGCACCATGGTACCGTTTTCTTTCAGGACACATGAGCGGGGATGGCCATGGTGTTTGTGGGATTGAGCATGCAAACTGGAATTATGGCGCTGCCGCAAGCTCGCATAATGAGTATCTGGGCTTTGTTAATAGTGGTGGGTACGGATTTGGTGGCCTTGGCCATACAATGACCGCCTATTGCACAGGCTGCCATGGCGTGTTCCATAGCGACCAAGGGGGAACCTCAAGTCCGTTTCTCCGACATCCCTCAGATATAGTGATAAAAGATTCAGGGGAATATGCTAATGCCTTTGGCGCAGCAGGTAGCGGGACAGGCACCTATGACCCGCTCATTCCTGTGGCCCGGCCCAGCCTGAGTGCCGTATTGAATACTGTAACCCTGGGCACAGACATGGTCATGTGCCTGTCGTGTCACAGGGCCCACGGAGGCCCATATTACAAGATGATGCGCTGGGATTATAAGAATTGGCCGGGTGGAGGCTATGACGGGTGCGGCAAGTGCCATACATCGAAAAAGTAAGAGCGCAACAAGGCTCTGGTTGTTATGACCCGCTGAAAACGGGAATGGTGAATGAAATGAAGGCAATATTGATATCTTTGATAACCCTCATACTTTTGGGAAGCGGTCTTGCTCATGCACAAGGGACTTATACCAGTTCGGCCCATGGTGGTGCGAATGGGGTAGATCGTTGGGACCCTTCCGAGACAAACCCTTTTCCTGATTACGTTGTAGGCCACTGCGCCCACTGCCATGTGAAGGGAAAAGGGGTCAAATCTGCTCTTGACTCATTATTTAGCAAGTGGCATGCAATTTCTATGTCCATGCCGTTAAGAATCCAATACTCAGGTGCATGGTACCATGTCATGAACAGGGGGAGGCGGCAGGAGATCGTCTTCTCAGAGCAAAGAGATTGTCTGGCTTTCATTCATGTTCTAAAGGAAGCCGTGGATATGTGGAGTTGGCACTAGGCAATGCCCAACCCTTATGGTTGCCGTTAACGCATGATTTCGGTTAATATGCATTACCCCGGGGAAGGATTGCGTAAGCGCCGATAATTCCCTCGAAGCTGCCCTGTTAGAGGTCTGACGTGGTGGTGCCGTAAAGGGGATCTATGGTTATTAACGCTTGGTAGTGGCAGCCTTCTCCTGTTGTACCCTTTCGTGCAACCATACCTTGATCAAGGCCCCCCGGTTTACACCGATACTTTCTCTAAGGCGATCGATCTCTTTGACCAGTTCTTCTGCCATGTCAAGCGTAATGCGCACTTTTTTCCCGTGTCGGATAACCTTAGATTTGGACATGTCAATAAGATCATGGATATCCTCCTTGTTTATTGACGATTATTAAAGATCTATGTATTATAAATTTAAGAACTTGGAGCTGATATATGGAAAGGTTGCCGAGGTACAGGAAAATGTCTTTATAGTCTTTATTAGACGAACCACAACGGCAAAAAAAGGAGAAAAGCTATGCCCACAGACATAATCAAAGACATTAAGTATGTAACAGACGAACGAGGGAAGCGGCAGGAAGTGGTTTTGTCATTTAAACTCTGGAAGAAGATTACAGAGGAATTGGAAGCCCTTCGAGAGAAACAGATGATTCTGACGGGTTTGAAACAGGCTTGTCGTGAGGTCAAAAAGCAAGAACGAGGTGGGTTGCCGGAGCAAGCCCTCGGAGACTTCTTAGATGAGTTATAAGATTATTCCCACGGAATCATTCAAGCAGCAGGTGCGTGCCCTACAAAAGACCTATCCACATGTCTCTCGATATGCTCATCTATAAGCTCAGACAGTATTTCCTTGTGGAATTAGCCAGTCCTTTCATGCGGATGAATATGGTGGTGATAAATATATTATAGTCAGCGATTCAAACCTGACGTGTGCCGGAGATAATGGTTGTCATGGTTACCGCTTGTATGGCAGTCCCACATTGGGGTCTGGAATACCCGCTCTAAAAGGTGCTTACCATGGGAATGTGGATGGTAAATGCGACACTGCTGATAGTGTCGCTAACAGCTACAGATTTTTGTTAGGTGTAAAGGGTCTCGAAAATACAACAGACAAATGGCAAAACAAGGATGCCAGTAGTCATAACGAGCACTTTGGGGAAACCACTCCGCCGGTACTGGGTTGTAGTGGTGGAGTGAGCTGTCATGGTAGTAGTGGTGTGACGTCTCCAAATAACACTATAAGCGGCTTTTGTGGTACATGTCATGGAAACTTTCATACGTTATCAGGAGGAACTGATTACGGAGGAACTTCCGTAGGGATCGGCAGCACCAATTCTTCACCCTTCCAGAGACATCCATGTGATATCCTCATAAAAAATTCGGGTGAATACGAGGCAGCCAAAAGAACATACAATGCACAGGCCCCTGTAGGCAGGACAACCGTACCTGAAAACGTTATCACCGGTGCCACTGCAAACGATGTTGTCACGTGCCTCTCCTGCCATGCTGCCCATGCAAGTAATTATCCCGATATGCTCAAGTGGGACTATGACACTATGGTGGCAGGCGGCGGCGGATCGGGCGGCGGCTTTACATGCCATACTGAAAAAGATAATCCTTAAAATGTGCAATCTCTTGAATCCAAGGCAGGACCGGCAACGACGAGCCGATCGCTTAACGTGTTGAAAACTTCTTAACATTTGTCTCCCTATCGGGTAGAGTCTGGTAGGGGGATTTCTTTGCTCAAAGGACCAAACCAGCTCGATGAACGTGTCCCGATGGAGGTCGGCACGATTCAAGTCAACTTCTGCAAGAATCCGCAATGCCAGAATTTCGGTATTCCGGCTAGTACGGTGAGACAGCCCAGAGGCCGAGGAGCAGCGGAACGTGGTAGGGATACTTATAGCGTAGTTGGTTCAGGCCGAGGCACGCCCATGCTTCGGTGCAGTTTTTGCGGCCAATATCCAACGATAAAGAGTAACAAAGCCATCCATGAAGAGCTGAGCCGCTTTTGGAAGTCTTTTAATACCATAGCTATCCCGACCTGAAGGATTGGCAGGTAAAACTCCTGATGATAAAGGAGAAGATGGCCCAGATGGTCAACATCGGGAAATGGCAGGATCGTTGGGTGGAACATCCGTTCCCGAATATGGGAGAGCCCAAAAAGGCCATGTGCTACCTGACGGATATCCAGGGGTATGACGAGGACCATCTTGCCTGGCTCTACAACAAGGCAAGCCTCCATGCCATTGACCGCTTCTTCATGCAGGTCCGAAGGAGATTATCGCTGTGTGGTAGAGGTTATTTCTCCCAGCACAAGGAGAATTGATCGAATTGAGAAATTTGTGGAATATGCTAAGGCAGGTGTTAATGAGTATTGGATTGTAGAACCTCAGGAGAAAGCTATCGAAGTTTATGTCTTGATAGAAGGGGCTTATACAGTTCTTGGAAAATACGGATCTGGACAAAGCGCCAGGTCAAAAGTTCTTTTCAACCTTGAGGTCTTGGTGGATGAAGTGTTTTTACCAGCCAACTTGTTCCACGAGCTGGGGCAAGAGCTCTCCGGCTTTGCCTTGAATGGAGAGGTCAAATAGAGAACTCTGGGGTGTGTTTGAACGGTTTACCTCTGCTACAAAGGCCCCGGCCCTTTTTGCTACGATGCCAAAGGAGGCAGCAGGCTGGACCATGCCAGAGGTTCCTACGATGAGCATCACCTGCGCCTTTTGAAGGCACGTGTAAATCGCATGTAATATCTTTTCATCAAGGGCTTCGCCAAACCAGACCACACCAGGTCGAAGCAATCCGCCACAGGCCTCGCATTTCGGGAGTATCTTGATGGGGACCTCTCTGTTCTCAAAGGTATTGCCGCATTCCAGGCACCTGACACGCCAGATTGTCCCGTGCATTTCGATCGGATTTTTGCTGCCGGCAGCTCTGTGTAACCCATCCACATTTTGTGTTACAAGGGTAAAGTCTTCAATCCTTTTTTCCAGCTCAATTAGGGCATAATGTCCGGGGTTCGGTTTAAGGGGTTTAATGAGGCCGCGCCGCCAGTCGTACCATTGCCATACCAGCACAGGGTCTCTGTCAAATGCCTCCGGAGTTGCAAGGTCTTCGGCCCTGAAACTTTTCCACAGGCCATCTGCCCCCCGGAAGGTGGGCACCCCGCTTTCCTGGGAGATCCCCGCGCCGGTCATAACCACAACCCTGGTGGAATCCTTAATCTTTTCTGCAATCTGCCTGATGGCCTGAGTGTCCATGTTTCTTTGCTCTCAGTGCATACTGACGAAAAAAATCACGAAATCACGAAAGTACGAAAACACGAAAATGAGTTAGAATCCTCTTGCCCAACGTCTATTGTCAGAAGCCGATGGCGGCCAGAGAGGTCACCTATCGCCAATTGACATTTCGTGTTTTCGTGGTAATCTTTTCAACGACTAGCCCTTTGAGTGCCGGTCCAATATCTTTTGAATCGCTATGGCGCACTCAACCTTGTTTTCATCCGGACAATCAATATCCAGAATCTGTTTTGCCAGATCGATTTGTCTCACTTGGGCTTCAAACTTGTCCGCTTCCAGCCTGACAAGCCTTATTGTTTCGGCATCATGTTTGTCTGTAAGGGGCATCTTTCCTCCTTGATTAATCGGCTTAAACCAGCGCCTCTGGTAGTGGTACCATAAGAAGGTTTTATCGTTATAGTAATTGTGGAAGAGTGTCTAAAGTGAGCTAGAGTGCCTAAAGTGCCTAAAGCCCGCCCTGGTGCGACGTGCTCGAATGAGGCCGCAAAGCCTACAGGCCAGGTCTGGGCCAGGGTTATTGAGCGGATAGTTATGCATTCGTAAACAATTCGCCAAGCGGCTTGAAAAGCCAACTCGAAAATTCGCCGAATCTGGAACTTCTATTGGCCAGAATTGCCGAGAAGCCACTTGCGCCAGAAGCAGCGCAGAGCTCAAAAATAAGATCAAAGCTTCACCTTTTGAACTTTAGGCACTTTAGCTCACCCTGGCCCAGACCTGGCTTATAGGCATAATAGGCTGATCCGGCACGTAGCGCCAGGGCGGGCTTTAGGCATTTTAGGCACTTACCCGAGGGTACCTTTGCTACTTGAGCATATTCATATGTTCGATCTTTATACATTTGCTCATCACGACCCCAAGACCTGCCTTTCGGGCCTTGTCCGCCGCCTGATTATGGGCAAGGCCCAACTGCATCCAGACCACCTTAGCCCCAATCTCTATGGCATCATCCACAACAGGGGGTATGGCCTCTGGTTTCCTGAAAATGTCCACCACATCGATTGGGAAGGGAATGGCCTTCAGGTTGGGATAGCATTTCTCACGCAGTATCTCTTTTTGGCCGGGATTGACCGGCACGATCCTGTAGTGGTTCTTTTTCAGATATTTGGCCACCTTGTAGCTGTCTCTTTCCGGCTTGGGGGACAGGCCTACAATGGCCACTGTCTTGTATTTCTCAAGGATCGCTTTGATTTCTTCAGAAGGCGGATTGTATTCAGGGATTTCACACTGGAGACCTGACATGGCATTTTCCTGTTGCGTAATTGTACGTCTCGGAAATTCTACAACCTATTGAAGTTATAGATATTTATTGGCGCTATTGCAAGTTCGATCAGGGACACGAAGTGAAGCTTGCGCTCATAATGGAATGATGGAATAATGGAATGATGTAAAAGAAAAAAAGACCAAAATCCTCTTAAACCCACCATGAGCGCAAGCTTCACTTCGTGTCCAGTATGAGCGCAAGCTTCACTTCGTGTCCAGTATTCCAATTGTGAGCGAAGCGAACTAACTTGTATAACCATATTAGATGGGGTTTCGGGGGGTCAAGTTATGAAATCGCTTCGCGATTTAATATAACGCGGCTTCGCCGCTCAACAAAGATTTGCATACGACTTATCCGCGTCGGGAGTAGACCATGGGAGTCTTTTCTTTCATAAGAAAAATACGTCAAATACGTGCTCAACGACCCCAGATACCCGATGCCTATGGCCAATACCCTCTAGTAAGGAATAGAACCAAAGGCCAAGGGGAAATCCTCTCGCCCCGCCCTTTGCCTCTTTTCAAAAAGTTTCTTCAAGTCGTTAACTTTAGCTCACTTTAGGCACTTTAGCTCACTTTCTCCGCTGGTTGTGCCCCACGTAACTGCCCACTTGGCATTACAGGGCACGCATGAACTCTGGCCTAAGAGGAATATCTCCTCTCAGGGCTTTGTCGATTAGGTTGACCGTTGCCTCTTGGTCCCTGGGGAGCCTTGCCTTGATGGGGAGATAGTTGGAGGCATGGTTGGCATAAAACAGCCCACCGGAAAGATCGGTATGGACTATCATGGTCTTGAGTTCCCTTAGCATCTCCATGGGTGAGACCAGCCTGAAGCGGCCCTCTGCATAGTCGAGCCCAAGGGGTGTGTTGGGAAGGAGCATCAGGCTTAAGGCTCCCACATAGTCCGGGTCCATGGCACTGAGGGCTCGGCCCGTGGCTTCAGCATGCACATCGGAGCGTTCGGGTCCGGCCAGGCCGAGGAGCACTGTAACCGAGAGCTTGATCCCTGCTTCTATAACCCTTCGACCCATCTTGATGATGGTATCTGCCCGGACCCCTTTTCGCACCTTCTTCAGTGTCACATCGTCACCGGTTTCAAGGCCCATGTACACGATACTCAGCCCGCGCTCACACAGGGCCATCAAGTCTTCCAAGTTTTTGGTTCGGATGCTCTTGGCATTTCCATACATACCAATGCGCGTGACCCAGGGGAGTCGCTCCCGAATGGTCTTAAGGAGTTTGAGAAGTCTCGCTTGAGGGAGGATCAGGGCATCGCCGTCGGTGAGGAATACTCGACGCTGGCGTCTGCAATAGCGTGCTGCAAACTCGATGTCGTGTTGAATGACCGATTCCGGCTTGATTGTAAAACGCACGTCTTTGTACGTGCCGCAAAACGTACACTTGTTGTGGGAGCATCCCACCGTGACCTGAAGGATGATACTGTTAGCCTCACTCGGAGGCCGGATGATAATGCCCTGATAGTCCATCTCTTTTACCTTGACACCAGACCCAGTTCTTTATACTTGGCAACCGGGAGTCGCATACAGGTGATCCGATTCTAAAGCGGCTCAAACTCGCGCATAAGTGAGCGTAAAGAAAGAACAGGGAATCACTTTTGTAAATAGCCTCGATTATTGCGGATATCTTTTAAGCGTTAGAAAAAATATGTCACTTTGCTGTTCTTTCTTAATCCGCCTGCGGCGGACTCAAACAGTGACCCGCTTTAGAATCGGATCACCAGTATGCTCGTTAGTCTTCCTTTTTCAATTGGCCAAATTGATACTATTTTTACACTATCACGATTCATAGTCCAGGGTAAATCGCCCTCAAAAAGGAGGGATGATCATGGCGGGTCAAGATGTCAGGTTCAGGATTGAAAAAGATACCATGGGCGAGGTGCAGGTCCCGGCAGACGCCTATTATGGCGCTCAGACCCAGCGTGCCGTGGACAACTTTCCCGTAAGCGGAATCAGATTCCCCGGGGTTTTCATCAGGGCCCTTGGCCTCATAAAAAAATATGCAGCCCAGGTAAATAAAGACCTCGGACTCTTGGACGCGCAGTTTGCCAGGTCTATCATGACGGCTGGTGATGAGGTGGCAGCGGGAAAGATGGACGAGCAATTTGTGGTAGACATTTTTCAAACAGGCTCGGGTACTTCTACCAACATGAATGCGAATGAGGTGATTGCAACAAGGGCCAATGAACTGCTCACTGGCAAACGAGATACCAGAAAGCCCGTGCATCCTAATGACCACGTGAATATGGGCCAGTCGAGCAACGACGTGATTCCCTCAGCCATTCATATAGCTGCCCTGACCTCTGTTACCGAACACCTCATCCCGGCCCTTGAGATCCTCCACAAATCGCTCCGCAAGAAGTCCAGGGCCTTTGACAGCATTGTCAAGATCGGACGAACCCATCTTCAAGACGCAGTACCCATCCGACTGGGCCAGGAGTTCAGCGGCTATGCCCGTCAGGTGAAGCTCGGCATAAAGAGGCTCCAAGGAGTCAAGGGCTCGCTTTCCGAGCTTGCCCTTGGCGGTACCGCCCTGGGCACGGGCCTGAATACCCACCGGGAATTTGCTCCCAGGGTTATTGACTTGATCTCGCAGGAGACCGGGTATCGATTCAAAGAAGCAGAGAATCGCTTTGAGGCCCAGGCCGCCCGGGATGCGGCTGTAGAGACAAGTGGCGCGTTGAAAACAGTGGCAGTGAGCCTGCTGAAGATAGCAAACGATATCCGATGGCTCTCCTCGGGTCCCAGGTGCGGTCTTGGGGAGATCAACATCCCGGCCCTCCAACCTGGGTCCTCGATCATGCCGGGCAAGGTGAACCCGGTCATCCCGGAATCTGTGATCCAGGTTGCAGCCCATGTCATAGGCAATGACATGGCCATCACCATAGGCGGCCACGGAGGCAATTTCGATCTGAATGTGATGCTTCCTGTGATTGCCCACAATCTGCTGGAGTCTATTAGGATTCTTGGTTCATCGGCAAGGATCTTTGCTGAGAAATGCATCAATGGCATCACAGCCAATAAAGAAAGGTGCAGGACCTTTGTAGAAAATAGCCTGGCCATGTGTACAGCCCTCGTGCCGGTCATAGGATATGAAAAGGCCGCGGCGATTGCCAGGGGGGCCCACACAACCGGAAAGACGGTGCGAGAGGTGGCCATGGAAGAAAAGGTCCTGCCCGAAGCACAACTGAAGGAGTTACTGGACCCTCTTAAGATGACCTAAGGGCTTGTGGGGTGCAGTATTCAAAATAGTTGGATAGTTTGACGATTCTGTGATACATTGAGAACACTATTGGGGCGAAGCCCTAACCTGGACAAGCCGGAACCAAATCCGAAATCCGAATAACGAAATCCGAAACAAATCCGAATATTAAATGTTCAAATGTTCCAAACTGTAAGGGGGCTTTTGATCGTGATATAATATGTCAGAATTCCTTATCGTTTTTAAGTTTCGAATTTTTGTCATTCGACATTGTTTCGAATTTCGGGCTTCGGATTTCGAATTTGAATCCTTCAACATGTGGAAAGACTTTCTACCAGAAAAGAGACCAATTTCACAACTGACGGGCCAAATTCAGGAGGGTAGCATCATGCACGGATGGAAAAAAACATCGGTGGTTTTTGTAATGGTGGCGGTTCTGGTCTGTACGACCACGGGATTTTCGGCTTTCGCCCAAGACCAGAAACTGGAAGAGGAGGCTACGGCGGAGGGCATAATCCTAGACTTCGTCTTGCTCAGACCTCTGGGAATTGCGGCAACCGCCGTGGGTACGGTTTTCTTCATTGCCTCACTTCCTTTCAGCGTGCCTACTGGAAGCATGGGGGTAACTTTCAAGAAGCTGGTGGCGGAGCCCGCCAGTTTCACATTTGCCAGACCCCTGGGAAAAGTGATTTACTAATGACCGAACAGTTGACAACGACACCAAAATATACTATAGGCCGCTTGCAGTTATAGGTTATTTGCATTCCGTGGCTGCCGATCGGAACGCGGCAAGAATGACCGAGGTTTAGGCTTTTGACACATGGAGGGAAAAGTCATGTCTGCACAAGAAAAACGGCACACAATGGATCGAAGACGCTTTTTGAAACTGTCGGGCGTCTTGGGGGTAGGCTTTGCTACGGGCGGGTTGCTACCGATTTCAGAAAGCGTGGCATTCAACAAAAAACTTTACAAGGTTACAAAGACACGCCCGGGTATGGGAACTTTTGTATCGATAACCCTCATGCACCCATCAAAGACCGAGGCCGAAGAGGTGATCGGAAGGGCCTTTGAGGAAATGGATCGGGTGATATGCCTAATGGATCGTTACCGGCCGGATTCTGCCATAGGCGTGCTTAACAAGGAAGGGGACGTGGCCGATCTGCCTCCTGATGTGGCCCGTGTGCTCAACCAGTCCCTCTATTTTCATAAGCTGAGCAATGGAGCCTTTGACATCACAGTGCAACCCCTGGTTGACCTGTACAAGCGGCACTTTGAGGCAAAGGGCCTCCCTCCGTCCGAAAGAGACCTGGACACGGTGCTGGCCTTGGTGGATGCTAATGCAGTACAATTTGATGGCAAATCGGTTCGATTCAAGAAAGAAGGCATGGGAATTACCTTGGACGGAATTGCCAAGGGCTATATCATCGACTGTGCAGCCGATTTTATTAAGAGACACGGTATCAAGCATGCCCTGATCAACGCGGGTGGTGATATCCGCCTTGCAGGTGGCAAACAGAACGGGACACCGTGGAAGGTGGGAGTTCAGAACCCCGACAAGAAGGGGCCATACCTGGACATTGTGAAGATGAATGATGGTGCCATGGCGACCTCGGGCAATTACGAGATCTATTTTGATGAAGAAAAGCTATATCACCATATTGTGAATCCGGAGACAGGTCTTTCACCCAGACAAAATGACAGTGTCACTGTCATGGCCTCCAGTGTGATGGACGCGGATGCCCTTTCAACGGCTGTTTTTGTGCTGGAACCTGATGCAGGAAGACGTTTCATTGAAAGGATTCCCGGGACCGCATGCCTTATCCTGAGCCGTGACAAAGGGCGCATCGCTTCAAAGGGCTGGCCCTGCTAGTGCAATGTCTCGAAAGTTCTACGTTCGATTTTGGCAATTTAACATGTTGACGAAACGCATCAACCGTTGCGAAAATACGAATATCGAAATACGAAATCCGAAACAATATCAAAATCCAAATGTTCGAAATTCAAAACAAATGCGGTCTGGTGGTGTCCCTTTCCGTTTTTGTCATTGAGATTTCTGTCATTTGAATTTGTTTCGGATTTCGACCTGCCCGCCATT